>CANQMV010000048.1 GCA_947625085.1 uncultured Bacilli bacterium | reverse complement strand
CAACGAAATGCAAGAAAAAAAGATAACTTTTTTGAAAATTTTATCTTTTTTCTAAAATTAACTGTGAATTGTAACAATTATTTTTAAAAATTAGCACTCATATATTGACAAGTGCTAAGCATAATATTATAATGTATTTAGCAATCGAGAAAATAGAGTGCTAGGAGGTAACTATGCTAACTAAAAGGCAAGAAGATATTTTAAAACTAATAGTGATAGAATATATAAAACTTGCTAAACCAGTTGGTTCAAAGCTTATTTGTGAAGAACTTAATTGTTCAAGTGCAACAGTTCGTAATGAAATGATGTTACTTGAAGAGATGGGCTTACTTGAAAAAACTCATACTTCATCAGGCCGAGTGCCAAGTGAAAAAGGATATCGTTACTATGTTGATAATTTGATGGAATTAAAGGAATTAAATGGAGAAGAAGTATATAAATTACAAACAGTTTTTAATAATAAACAACTAGAACTTAGTGATGTATTAAATAAAAGCTTAGAAATTATTTCTGATATTACCTCATATACAAGTATAGTTTTAGATACCAAAAGTCATGATAATAAGTTAAAAGAAATAAGTATTGTTCCAGTTAATAGTGAAATCCTTGTTGTAATTATTGTAACTGACCAAGGAATTGTTGAACATAAAAATATGGAAGTTAAAGGTGTAAGTTTAGATGAAGTTAAAAAAACAGTTAAACTAATTAATGATTTAATTGTTGGAACTCCAATTGATGAAATTAGTGCTAAACTTGAATTTGAAATAAAACCTGTAATTGGTAAATATGTTAAACAACACGAACTTTTATACAATGCTTTCTATGATGTTTTTACTGATATTTCTAGTAAAAATGTAAATGTAGTTGGTAAGAATAATATTTTAAAACATCAAGAATTTAGTAATGTATCTAAAGTTAAAGATATATTTTCAAAGTTAGATGATAAAAGTGCTTTAGAAAATATTGAAGAAAAAGATAATAATATTAATATCTATATTGGTCATGAAAATAAAATGTCTCCTGATGTTACAGTTATTAAAACTAATTACAAAACATCAAGAGATGAAGGAACCATTGCTATTATTGGTCCTAAAAGAATGGATTATGATAAGGTAGTTAATCTCCTCGATTACATAAAAAAACAAATAGAAGGGTGATGAAATGGATACAGAATTAAAGAAAAAAGATAAATCTTTAAATCAAAAAGAAGAACCTCTTGATAAAAATATAAAAAATATAGAAGCAGATACTAAAAAAGAAGAGACTTGCTCTTGTGATTTAAAAAAAGAATGTGATAAAGAATGCAGTAAAGATTTAAAAAAAGATAAAAAAATCTTTAAAAAAGAAAATAAACTAGAGCAAGAAATTACATCTTTAAAACAAAAAAATGAAGAATTAACAAATAAATTATTATATAGTCAAGCAGAATTTGCAAATTTCAAAAAAAGAAGAGAACTTGAAACAAGCAATATGTTAAAATATGCTAATCTTGATATTGTAAAAGAGATACTTCCAATTGTTGATAATTTTGAAAGAGCAATTAAACTTGATGATAGTAATTTAAATGATGAGTTATCAAAATTTTTAGATGGATTTAAAATGATTTATTCACATTTAGTTGAATTACTTAAAAAATTTGAAGTTACTGAAATTGATTGTTTGAATAAAGAATTTGACCCTAATATAGCTCAAGCTTTAATGACTATTAAGGTAGAAGGAGTTAAACCAGGAATGGTTGTTGAAGTTTTACAAAAAGGTTATATGTTAAAAGATAAAATGATAAGACCTGCGCTTGTTAAAGTAAGCGAAGAAAATTAAAAAATTGAAAGGATATGATAAATATGAGTAAAATTATAGGAATTGATTTAGGTACAACTAATAGTTGTGTTGCAGTACTTGAAGGAGGAAGTTCAACTGTTATTCCAAATCCAGAAGGAAATAGAACAACTCCATCAGTAGTTGCATTTAAAAATGGAGAAAGAATAGTTGGAGATGCTGCTAAACGTCAAGCAATTACTAATCCTAATACGAAAAGTAGTGTAAAACGTTTAATGGGAACAAGTGAAAAAATTGAACTTGAAGGAAAGAAATACACTCCAGAAGAAATAAGTGCTATGATATTATCTTACATAAAAGATTATGCTGAAAAATATTTAGGAGAAAAAGTTACAAAAGCAGTAATTACAGTCCCAGCATACTTTAATGATGCTGAACGTCAAGCTACTAAAAATGCTGGTAAGATTGCTGGACTTGAAGTTGAAAGAATTATAAATGAACCAACTGCAGCTGCTCTTGCATATGGACTTGATAAACAAGATAAAAGTCAAACTGTTTTAGTATATGACTTAGGTGGAGGTACCTTTGATGTATCTATTCTAGAACTTGGGGACGGGGTATTTGAAGTTAAATCAACAGCTGGTAATAATCGCTTAGGTGGAGATGATTTTGATAATCGTATTATGGATTATTTAATTGATACCTTTAAGAAAGAAAATGGAGTTGATTTATCTAAAGATAAAATGGCAATGCAAAGATTAAAAGAAATAAGTGAAAAAGCTAAGAAAGACTTAAGTAGTATGACATCAACTCAAGTCTCAGCCCCATTTATTTCTCAAAATGAATCTGGACCACTTCACTTAGATATGACTCTTACACGTGCTAAATTTGAAGATTTGATTCGTGATTTAATAGAATCTACTTTAACCCCAGTTAGAAATGCTTTAAAAGATGCTAAACTTACAAAAAATGATATTGATAAAGTAATTTTTGTTGGTGGTTCAACAAGAATTCCAATGGTTTATGATTTAATTAAAAAAGAACTTGGTAAAGAACCAAGTCTTGAAGTAAACCCTGATGAAGTAGTTGCAATGGGAGCTGCTATTCAAGGTGGAGTATTAACAGGTGAAGTTAATGATATCGTTCTTCTTGATGTAACCCCACTTTCACTTGGTATTGAAACTCTTGGGGGAGTTATGACTACTTTAATTCCAAGAAATACAACTATTCCAACAAGTAAATCTCAAGTCTTCTCAACCGCTGCTGATAATCAACCAGCTGTAGATATTCATGTTTTACAAGGTGAAAGAAGTATGGCAGGCGACAATAAAACGCTTGGTAATTTCCAATTAACAGGAATTCCAGCCGCTCCTCGTGGAGTACCTCAAATTGAAGTTAAATTTGATATTGATGCCAATGGTATAGTTCATGTTACAGCTAAAGACCTTGGAACTAATAAAGAACAATCTATTACGATTACTTCTAATACTAACTTAACTGATGAAGAAATCGATAGAATGATGAAAGAAGCCGAAGCTAATAAAGAAGAAGATAATAAACGTCGTGAAGAAGCTGATTTAAAAAATGAAGCTGAACAATTAGTTTTCCAAACTGAAAAGACTATTAAAGATTTAGGAGATAAAGTAACTGATTCTGAAAAAGAAGAAGCTTTAAATCTATCAAAAGAAGTAAAAGATGCTCTTGATAAAAATGATATAGAAGAAATTAAAACTAAAAAAGATGCTCTTCAAGAAAAATTAATGCAACTTGGTTCAAAAATGTATGAAGGAGTTAATAAAGAAGCAACTGATTCTGAAAAAGAAGATGTTAAAGATAAAAAAGATTCAGATGTAAGCGATGCTGAATACGAAGAAAAATAAAAACTAAAATAAATTAAGGAAGTCCTAGAAGTTCGTAATCTAGGATTTTCCTTAATAATTTAAAAAGGAGAAAGCTATGAAACAAAAAACTCGAAGTGAAATTGCTTTAGAAGATACTTGGGATTTAACTACCATTTATAAAAATGAACATGACTTTCTTTTAGAGTATCAAAAATTAGAACAAAGTCTTGATAATTTATTAAAATATAAAGGTAGATTACTTGAAAGTGGTAAAACATTATTAGAATTTTTAGAACTTTCAGATAATTATGAAAGAAAATTATACAAATTATATTATTATGCGCATTTATCATTTGATGCGGATACAACTAATGATAAAGCTCGAGAATTAACAGGCATGGTATCAAATTTAATGATAACTTATTCATCACTTTTAGCATTTGTTAATCCTGAATTATTAAAAGGTAATTACAAAAAAATTGAAAAATTTTATCAAGAAGAACCTAAACTTTTAAAATATAAATTTAATTTAGAAGAACTTTATCGTTATAAAAAACATACTTTAAGTGAAAAAGAAGAAAAGATTTTATCAACCTTACAAGAAGCCTTATCAGCAAGTGAAAATATATATGAATCTTTAACTGATTCTGATTTAACATTTGGAACTATTACTGTTGATTCCGTTGAACAAGAATTTACAGAAAGTAATTATACAATTTTTATTGAATCCAAAGATAGAAAAGTTCGAAAAGAAGCTTTTGAAATTTTATATAATACATATAATAAATTTTCACATACTATCGCGGATACATTTCGATTTAATGTTGAAACCAATTCCAAAATTGCTAAATTAAAAAAATATGATAATGCTATTTCTTCAAGTTTATATAATGATAATATTTCAATAGATGTTTATAATAATTTAATTAAAACTGTTCGAGATAATTTAGATGTTTTATATGATTATTATGATTTAAAAAAAGAGGTTTTAGGACTTGATGAATTACATTTATATGATATTTATGTTAGCATGGTTGATGATAGTTCTAAAAAATATAGTTTTGAAGAAGCTAAAAATATTGTTCTTGAAGCCTTGAAAGTTTTAGGAGATGATTATCAAGCAAAGTTAAATCGAGCTTTTGATGAAAGATTTATTGATAAATACAATAATAAAGGAAAAAGAGGAGGGGCTTATTCAAGTGGTTTTTATGATACTAATCCTTTTATCCTTTTAAATTATGAAGGAAGTTATAATGATGTTACAACTTTAGCCCATGAATTAGGACATTCAATGCATACTTTATATTCTTGTGCTAATAATCCTTATAATACATCAAGTTATCAAATTTTTGTTGCTGAAGTAGCTTCAACTGTAAATGAATTATTATTAGTTAAATATTTATTAAAAAAGACAGATAAAAAAGAAGAAAAATTATTTTTATTAAATAAATTATTAGAATTATTTAAAGGAACTATATTTAGACAAACTATGTTTGCAGAATTTGAAAAAGATATGTATGAAGACCATGAAAAAGGTCAAGTTTTAACAAGTGAATATTTAAGTTCAAAATATTATGATTTAGTTAAAACTTATTTTGGTCCTAGAGTTTATGTTGATGAATTAATTAAATATGAATGGATGCGAATCCCACATTTTTACTATAATTTTTATGTTTATAAGTATGCAATTGGTTTATCTAGTGCTTGTAAAATAGTTCATGATATAGAAAAAGAAGGCGAGGTTGCTGTTCAAAGATATCTTGAGTTTTTAAAATCAGGTGGGTCAATGTATCCAAGTGATGAATTAAAATTAAGTGATGTTGATATATCTAATAAAAAATTTATTGAAGATGCGATTAGTTTCTTTAAAGAAACGATTGATGAGTTTCGAAGAACATATAGGAAGTAGGGAAGTTTTATGAATAAAAGAGATTATTATGAAGTTTTAGGAGTTGCTAAAAATGCAACTGATGATGAAATAAAAAGTGCTTTTCGAAAACTTGCAAAAAAGTATCATCCAGATATTAATAAAGAACCTGGAGCCGAAGAAAAATTTAAAGAAGTTCAAGAAGCCTATGCTGTTTTATCGGATGCTAATAAAAGAAAACAATATGACCAATTTGGTCATGCAGCCTTTGATAATAATGGAGCATCAGGTTTTGGTGGCTTTGATTTTTCCGGGGTTGATATTGACTTAGAAGATATTTTAGGAAATATGTTTGGTGGTGGTTTTGGTTTTTCAGGTTCAACTAGAAGAAGAAATGCAAGAACAAGAGGCGATGATGTTTTATATCATATGAATTTAACCTTCGAAGAAGCTGTTTTTGGAACTTCTAAAGAGGTAAAAATAGCAACTAATATTCCTTGTCCTGACTGTGATGGATTAGGAGGCCATGAGGAAGAAACTTGTGATGCTTGCCATGGAAGTGGAACAATTACAACTGAACAAAGAACCATATTAGGTTCCTTCTTATCCAAAACTACCTGTACTAAATGTGGCGGAAGTGGTAAAACCTTCAAAAGACGTTGCCAAACTTGTAATGGCCGAGGCAAGGTTAAGAAAAATCAAACCATTACGGTTAAAATTCCAAGTGGAATTGATGATGGAATGCGACTTCGAGTACCCGGTAAAGGCGAAGCTGGTGATAATGGCGGAGCAAGAGGCGACTTATATTTAGAATTTAGCATTCAAAGTCATGAATTCTTTAAACGAGATGGTGATGATATTTATCTTACTGTTCCAATTACAATAACCGATGCCGTTCTTGGTTGTAAAAAAGATATTAGAACCCTTGATTCGATTATAACTTTAAATGTTAAACCTGGAACTAATACCAATGATAAACAACGAATTAAAGGTAAAGGAATTAAAAATGCTAATACTTTAAGAACCGGTGATATGTATATTATTTTTGAAGTTGTCTTACCAGATAGATTAAGTCGTGAACAAAAGAATTTATTTGAAAAACTAAGTACTACTAATTTAGAAAATCAAACATATACTAAATTTACTAAATTTGTAAATAAAAAATAACCTAAGACTTTTTAGCTTTAATTTAAGTTAAAAAGTTTTATTTTGAAAATTTACAATTAAATATAGAAATGTTACAATTAAAATATAAATAAGGAACTAATATGGATAAAGATAGTAAAATTATAAAAGAATATTTAGATTACTTAAAATATAATCGAAATTATAGTGAAAAAACAATTGAAAATTATGAATTAGATTTAAAAGATTATTTTAATTTACTTAAAAAAGAAGGAATTAATTATCAAGAAGTAACCTATGATTTACTTATCAATTTATTTGAACATTATAAAAAGGCAAATTTATCTAACAAAAGTATTAGAAGACATGTAAGTGCTATTAAAGGTTTTTATAAATATTTAGTTACTTTCAATATAATTAAAATAAATCCTTTTTTAAAAGTATCGCTTCCTAAAAAAGAAAAACGTTTGCCAAGATATTTAACTTATGATGATTTATTAGAAATATTTCATAACTTAGAAATAAAAACTAACTATGACCTTCGAGATAGACTTATTTTAGAACTTTTATATGCAACGGGAATAAGAGTTTCAGAATTAGTTGCTATTAAATTAGAAGATATAGATTTTAATAATCAAAGTATTCGAGTTTTTGGAAAAGGTTCTAAAGAAAGAATAGTTTATTATAATGATGTTGTAAAAAATTTATTAATAAAATACTTAAAAGTATATAAAGAATTAAATAAAAAACAATTAGATTATTTATTTTTAAATTATCAAGGTGAAAAATTAACAACTGCTGGAATTAGTTATATTATTAATCAAGTTATAAAAAAAATTAGTTTTGAAAAACATGTAACTCCTCATATGTTAAGACATTCATTTGCAACTCATTTATTAAATAATGGCTGTGATTTATTAACCGTTCAAGAATTACTTGGTCATGCTTCAATTTCAACAACCGGGATTTATACGCATGTAACTATTGAGGAAATAAAACAAATTTATAAAACTTGTCATCCAAGAGGTGAAAAAAAGAATTAATTATCTATTATAATAGGAATAGATTTTAATTCTTCTTTTATTAATTCTTCTTGTTTTGTAATATGTAAATATAAAATAGTAGCTTTTAATTCGAATTTTAAAGCAAAATCATTAGTATCTTTATAATTAGTAATAAGAGGAACATCAATTTGATTTTTAATTTCTTTTAGATAAGTTCTTCCTTTTTGATTAAACCCTAAAATTCGAAGATAATTAATCCCAATATTCGTATCTTCAGCTTTTAAATTTAAAAGGATATGTAAAAACATTCGATTAAGTCTTGTATAAGTATAACGTTTTGATTTAATACTATTTACTAATTCTTCATAACTAGAAACTTTAAAAATTACCTTTTTTATTTTTTTATCAATTCCTTCTTTAACATCTAAATAAGTATCTAAAGAATTTATGTCATTAATTAATTTATATTTTAAAAGGAAAAAATAATTAGCTAAGAAATCTTTTGGAATTTTTAAATATTCACGAGTTTCCATTGGAATTTGGGCATTGATATTAACACTTTCTAAATAACTTTTTCGAATACTAGTTGCACTTGAAATAGTTGGATTTAAATCAAAACTTAAATAATCAGTTGTTCTTTTAATTGTTATAGGTTTAATTTTATAATTATTCATCATAATAGTTTTTAAATAACTAATTGCTAAAATATCATTTGAATAAATTAATTTAGTTTCTGTTAAATCATATAAAGCTTTTGAAACACTAGCCGGATAACTATTTCCAAGATTTAAAAATTTTTTTACTAAGGAATCATATTCTTTATTATAAAGGATAGTTCTAGCCATATTTTTAAATACATCAATATCATCTGTTTCACTTCCAAATACTAAATAATCCATATCTAGTTTTTCTAAAATAGAAACCGCATAATAAGCAAATATATCAGCTGCTTGAGTTGCAAATAAAGTAGGTAGTTCAATAACTAAATCAATTCCATATTGTAAAGAAATTCTGGTTTTATCCCATTTTGTTAAAAAAGAAAATTCGCCACGTTCTGTATAACTTGGACTTAAAACTAAAGTAATTAAACTATCAGGAAACATTTCTTTTATTTTTTTTAAATGATAAATATGTCCATTATGAAATGGATTGTATTCACATATAATTCCGATTTTATCCATGCGACCACCTACTTTAATTATACAAAATATTTACTTATAATTCAAATTTTAACTTTAAGTTTACATAAAAAGTGTCAGATTACTTTAAATAATTATTTATTGTTGTTACAACTTATTTCTAGTTAAAAGAAAAAGACTATCCGGTTTTAAAAAAGACTTGTAAATCTTGATTTTATTTGATATAATACAATGGAATGACTGGGAGGAGGAGAAATTATGGCAAAACTTGGTAATAGACAAAGAAAAACTTTAGTATGTTCAGAATGTAATGAAGAAAATTATCGTACTGTAAAAAATGTAAAAAATACAACTGACCGTTTAGAATTAAACAAATATTGTAGTAGATGTCAAAAACATACTATTCATAAAGAAAAAAAATAATATAATATATAGGTGACTAACTATTAAAAGTCAAGAGATTTTTGATAGAAAGTTATAAAAGGAAAAGAATCCCATGCCAAAAAGA
>CANQMV010000047.1 GCA_947625085.1 uncultured Bacilli bacterium | reverse complement strand
GAAATCGTGATGAAAATTTAGTAAATGTAGTAAAATCTAAATTAGTAAGTAATTATTCAGGGGTTCAAGAAGATTTTAGTGGAGGACTCGTTGCAGTAAATACAAACGGTGACTTATATAATGAAACTAGGAATGAAGAAATCAGAGAATATAGATACAGTGGCGTTACTGTTAATAATTACGTTAAATTTAATGATGAAACTTGGAGAATAATTGGAGTCTTTAAAGAAGGTGAGGAAGAATTTGTAAAAATAGTTAAAAATACGACTATTGAAAATACGAAAATTCCTTTAAATTTTTTTAAAAATTCAATTAATTATGTAATAAATTTAGATGATAGTATATATTGGAATCGTTTTCAAAATTCTAATGATTCTACTCAATTAAATTATGATTTTAGTAATAGTGGATTACAACATTATTTGAATAATGAAAAAGATGATTCATCCCCTCCAAATTATGGCTATTATCATTACTTATCTGCAACAGCTAAAGATATGATAAGAGAAACTACGTATTATTTAGGAAATGTTAAAATAGTTTATGATTATTCAAAAAAAGATTTAGTTACAGCTATGGTTACTAATGTTTATCAAGATGAAAGAGGAAATCAAGTTTATCCAAATCATCAAGCAATCTGGAAAGGTAAAATTGGACTTATGTATGCCAGTGATTATGGCTATGCATTTAATAGCAATAATTGGAAAAGTTTAGATTTAAGTCATATTACGATAACTGATAAAGAAAATTGGTTAACTAAAATATTGATTAATAAAAATATTTGGTTAATATCAAAATCAACTGAAGGACAAGTTTATGCTATAGATATAACGGATAGAAATATTTGGCGACATGGTATTCATAATGCAGGTTCAAGACTTGCTTTACCTTCATTATACTTAAAAGCAAATGTTAAAATAGTTAGTGGAGACGGAAGCGAAAATAATCCATATGAGCTAAAATTAGGTTAAAAATAAATAGTTTAATTATAAAAAAAATTATCATACTAGTAATAGGTGATAATTTTGAAAATATTAATTACAGGAGCAAGAAGTAATATAGGTTTTGAAACCGGACTTAGACTTGCTAAATTAAATCATTTTGTTTATTTTACAGTACATCATGAATCGGAACTAAAAACTTTAGAAGAAAAACTACGTAAAAAAGGAATCACTAAAAATATTAAATGTTTTAAAATGGATATAACTAATGAAGAGGATAGAAAAATAATAACTAATTTAGAAATTGATTGTTTAATTAATAATGCTGCAATTGGAATAGGAGGGTCTTTGCTTGATTTACCAATTGCCAAATTAAAAGAAAATTTTGAAGTAAATGTTTTTTCAACAATTAGACTAACTCAAATTTATGCTGCTCACCTATTTGCAACGAAAAGACCAGGAAAAATTATTTTTATGTCATCAATTGCTGGTCTTATTCCGATTAGCTTTTTAGGTAGTTATTCAGCAACTAAGGCTAGTTTAATAACTTTAGCTACTACCTTAAGACGAGAATTAAGATTAATTACTAAAGACATTAAAGTTAAATTAATTGAACCAGGTATTTATAATACAGGTTTTAATGATGTTATGATTGAAAATAAATTAAATTTAAAAAGTACATATTTTAAAGATTTAGAGAATATTACTTTAAAACAAAAAAAGTTATTTAGATTAATTGGTAAAAATAATTTAAATTCAATTTGTGAAAAAATAGTGGAAGCTGTTCTTGATAATAGTAATCACTTAATATATAGAGCTCCATTTAGTCAAGTAATCATGACTAAACTTTATTTGCTTTTATTTAAATAATTAATCATTTATTTTTGAAATATTTAAAAGAATTCCTATTCCAATTAAACTAGTAAGTAAACTAGATCCTCCATAAGATAAAAAGGGGAGGGTTACTCCAGTTACTGGAATTAAACCAATTACAACTGATAAATTCATGATAACTTGAACAATTAATTGAAAAATTAAACCGAAGGCTAAATATTTACTAAATAAGTCTTCTTTTTTTAAAGCAATTTTTAAACCATTTACTAAGATAATTCCAAATAAACTAAGGACAATTAAAGCTCCAACAATACCAAATTCTTCTGAAATAATCGAAAAAATAAAATCAGTTTGGGGTTCTGGTAAATAAAAACTTTTTTGCCTACTATTTAAATAGCCAACTCCAAATAATCCTCCAGGACCAATAGCATAAAGACTTTGAATTATTTGAAAACCCGTTCCAAGGGGGTCAGACCATGGATTAAGAAAAGAAGTTATTCTATCCATTCGGTAGGGGGCAATCAAGATTAAGCCAACAATCCCAATTACTCCAAAGACAAAAAGACCAATAAAAAATTTCATATTAACTCCAGCAACAAATAACATTGCAATTACTGTCAAAATGATAATCATTCCAGTTCCAAAGTCAGGTTCTAACATAATAAGTCCAAAAATCAAAAATAAAATAAATAGAATTGGAAAAACACCCTTTTTATAATCTTTTAAAAATTTATTACTCTTTGATAAATATTTACTTGTAAAAATAATAAGACCAAGTTTAGAAAATTCACTAGGTTGAATTCCAAATGAACCAATTCCAAACCAACTACGACTTCCATTTCTAACAACCCCAAGACCAGGTATTAAAACTAAAATTAATAAAATAATACAAGCAAAAAGAATTAAGTTAGCTTTTTTTAAATAAAATCTATAATCAATTTTAGAAACAACCCCTAAAATTATTAGACCAATAAAAACAAACATTCCTTGAGTTATAACATATCTAAATTTATTATCAAATTTATATTCTGCCCAAACAAAGCTAGCTGAATAAATCATAAAAAGCGATAAAATCATTAATAATATAACACTAGTAACAAGTAAAATGTTATGTTTCTTCATGTAATCACCAATTAATTTTATGTCTTTATTTAAAAAAAAACATCATTTAGATGTTAATTCTTTAATTTAATTTTTCTTTATTATTTTTAAAATCTTTTCATTATCTTTATTTTTATTATCTTTATATTTTGAAATAAATTCATCAGCTAAGTTATATAATTCTTCTTTACTTATATCATTATCTTGATTATTTTCTTCCTTTATAATTCGATAATCGATTACTTTATTAAGATAATCCATAATATATGAGTATTTTAAATCAACAATTTTACTAACTTGCGTTAAAACTCCAAATTCACTTCTAGCTGGAATAATTTTATCTTTAGCAAAATCTATTGTATAGTCAAAATCATTTTTCTCAAAAAGAGCTAATTGAATATAATTCTTTCCAATATTGTTTTCTATTTCCTTTATATCAGCTTGATTATTAAATTTATTAAAAATTTCTCTTAAAGCTTCAACAGTTCTATTACTAGGAGTTAAATAAACCATTTTATATTGATACTTTTTGTCATTATCTTTTAAAGTTATTTCTTGATTTTTAATAAGATGAGGGACTTCTTCAATTTCACTAACTAAATAAGTAATAACTTCAAAAATCTCTTTAGTTATAAAAATTCGTTTATTATCTAATAAATTATCTTTCTTTTTTAAATAATTCATTATATCAATTGTTTCTTTTAACCTTTCATTTAAGATTTTAAGTTCTTTTGTTATTTTTTCTTTTCTATTTTCATATAAAGTTTTATTTTCCATAAATAAATTCCTCCAATTTGTGTATTATACTTAGAAAACAATTATTTTTCAATATGTTTAAAGAAAAAAATAGTTTTTCTTAAAATATATTGTATTTAAAAATTTATCTGTGTTATTATATTGGTGGAAGTGATTTTTCATGTTAATTACTAGTCTTTCTAATGAAAAAATAAAAAAATATTTAAAATTAAAATCTAAGAAATATCGTGATTTATTTAAATTATTTTTAATTGAAGGGGAACATCTTGTAACGGAAGCTTTAAAAAAAGATATTTTGGTTGATTTATTAGTTTTAGAAGGAGAAAGTGTTAATTATCAATTTAATTATACTTATGTAACTCCTCTTATTATGAAAAAATTATCAAATTTAGAAAGTATTCCAAAAGTAATTGGCATTTGTAAAATGAATGATGTTATGGAAATTACTGGGCAAAAAGTACTTTTACTTGACGATATTCAAGACCCAGGTAATTTAGGAACCATTATTAGAAGTTGTGTAGCTTTTAATGTTTCAGATATCGTTTTAAGTAATAATACAGTTGATTTATATAATGATAAAGTTATAAGAAGTACTCAAGGAATGTTATTTGAAGTAAATATTATAAGAGGCGATTTAAAAGATGTTATTAAATCTTTAAAAAAGGCTGATTATTTAATTCTTGGTACAAGTGTTAAAGAAGGAATTGATGTAAAAAAAATAAAACCAGTTAAATTTGCTCTTGTTATGGGAAATGAGGGTCAAGGAATTCATGAAGATATTTTAAATTTATGTGATAAAAATTTATATATAAAGATGAATCCACTTTGTGAAAGTTTAAATGTTGGAGTTGCAACTAGTATTCTTCTTTATGAACTAAAGGATTGATTATGGAAAAAGTTTTAGTAGGTAAATATGTAAAAACTCATGGAATTAAAGGAGAAATAAAAATAAAATCTAATTTTGAATTTAAAGATAGAGTTTTTATGGAAGGAAATAAGATTTTTTTAGAGGATAAAGAATTTGTTATTAATAGTTATCGAAAACATCAAGATTTTGATATGGTAACTTTGAAAGGAATTTCTGATATTAATGAAATTTTACCGTTTAAAGGAAGTAAAGTTTTTGTTCTAAAATCCGATATTAATCTTTTAGAAGATGAATATTTAGATAAAGATTTAATAAGTTTTGATGTATATCAAGGTAATGAATTAAAAGGTGTTGTTCAAAATATAATTTATTTAGAAAAAAATAAAAAACTATTAGTCGTAAATAATAAATATGTTCCTTTTGAGTTAATAAAAAAAGTTAATTTAAAAGAGAAAAAAATAGAAGTAGAGGAGGTTTTAGGATTATTATGAAAATTGATATTTTAACTCTTTTTCCAAATATGTTTGAAGGATTTTTAAATGAATCGATTATAAAAAGAGCAATTGAACTTGGAAAAGTTTCTGTAACTCTTCATAATTTTCGTGATTTTTCTCTTGATGCTCATTCGAAAGTTGATGATACACCTTATGGAGGAGGAGCTGGAATGGTTTTAATGTGTCAACCAATTTTTGATTGTTTAGATAGTATTAAAACACCTGATAGTTTAGTTATTATGTTGACTCCAGAAGGAGAAGTTTTTACTCAACAAAAAGCAACTAGTTTAGCTTTAAAAAAACATTTAATTTTTATATGTGGTCATTATGAAGGCTTTGATGAAAGAATAAAGAGTGCTTGTGATATGTTTATTAGTATTGGTGATTATGTTTTAACTGGAGGAGAACTTCCTAGTATGGTTATAAGTGATGCTATTATAAGACTTATTCCAGGCGTAATTGATAATGAAAGTTTAGAAACCGAATCATTTACCAATAATTTGCTTGATTATCCAACTTATACCAAACCTCGAGTTTTTAGAGATATGGAAGTACCAAGTGTATTATTAAGTGGTAACCACGAAGAAATTCGTAAATGGCGAGAAGCCGAACAATTAAAAAAAACAAAAGAATTACGAAGTGATTTATTGGAGGATTAAAATGGCTAATAATGTTCATTACTTAATTGTAAAAGAAAAAGAAAAACGAGAAGTAACTTATTTTGAATATAATAAGTTAAAAGGTTTTAATATGGCTTCCAAAAATAAAAATCTTAAGTTAAAAGATGCAATTAATGTAAATAAGATGATCATTATTAATCCAAGTTTTATTGAAAAATTAATAAATAAGAAAGTCAATTTAAAAATAAAAAAGTTAATTGATTTAATTTGTGAAATTTATAACTCTAATGATGATGAAGACCCAGCCTCTTCTTTAATGCAAGCATTAAATGAAGTAGAAAAATTTAAAAGAGAAATGATTAATAAGTATTTAGATTATATGAGTAAAGAACAACTTAAACTTTTAAATAGAAAAATAAAACTTTTAGAACAACAAGTTACAATGCAGGCTTATTATTTAAATGAAAAAGCAAATGTAAATGAGATTCAATATGAAGGTAAAAAATCACGATAAAGTTTTTAAAGTTTTAAGTGTTGTTCTCTTAGTATTTTGGTTATTATTAATATTTTATTTTTCAAATCAAAAGGGAAGTGTATCAGAAAGTAAAAGTGATTTTATAATAAAAATTTTAAATGATTTTTTTAATTTTTTAAGTTTGAATATTGACTTAAATCATTTAAAGAATATCTCTTTTATAATTAGAAAACTGGCTCATTTATTTCTTTATTTTGTACTTTATTTCTTAATTTATTTTGTAGGTGTAGAGTTTAATTTTAAAAAGCAAAAATTGTTTCTTTTCTTTTGTTTTTTATATGCTATAAGTGATGAAATACATCAATCTTTTATAAAAGCTCGGAGTGCTGATATAAGAGATGTTTTAATTGATACATTAGGTTCTTTTTTAGCCTTAGTTTGTTTAAATTTAATTTTAAAAATAAAGGAGAGGTTAAAAAAGTAGCAAAATACCTTAAAATACTTGAATTTTCTTATGATTTATGGTATTTTATTGAAAGTGAGGTTGATATTATGCAAATAGTTTTATTAGTTATTTCAATTTTATTAATTATAATTGTTTTATTACAAAGTGGTAAAGCAGAACCTGCTAGTCAAATTATAAGTGGTGGGTCAATGGACTTATTTAATAAAAGAAAAGAAAGAGGTTCTGAACTTTTAATAAGTCGAATAACTTTATTCCTTGGATTATTATTTTTTGTAATTAGTTTAGTAATGGAATTTATTTAAAAACTTTGTTCGCTAATTAAATTAATAATTATTCAATTTTTTTAGTAACAAAAAGAACTATCAAATAATTAAGTTAGTTATTTAATAGCTCTTTTTTTTAATTTTAATTAAATCTATTTCCCCAGTATATAAATTTTTACTTAAAGATTTTATTAGTTTGCTATGAGAATCAGATATTTTAGTAATTCCCCCATTTACAATAATAGATGGGAAGTTATCTTTATCAATTACCCCTCGAATATCATTTATAAATAATTTCTTTTTAGTTATAATCCCAGTATTTGGTTCAAATATATTCTCAAGTTGTCTTGGAATTAAACCATTATGAGTATGTCCAGCTAAAATTAAATCTATGGCTTTAAAAAACTCTAAATTTAATTTTAAAAGGTCAAGATGTGAATGGGTTAGAAAAATATTAAAATTTTGATTAGTAAGAATATTTTTAAACTTTTCATAAAAATTTAAAAGTTCATATTCTAATCTATCAGTACTTATAAATTCATCATGATAGACAATAGGATTTTTATTATAACCTATAATATTTAATCCATCATCAACTAGGTAAGAGTTATCTAAAGCATTTACATTACAACTTTGATAAAACTCAACTAAAGTCTTTTTTAAATCACCAATTTTCTCATTATCTATTAAACTAAATTCTAAATTTCCATAATCTTTATTGCCAAAGATTAAATAAACTTTTGTCATTTGACTTAAAACTTTTAACATTGAAATAACTTTTCCTTTAAAATCTTTATTATTTAAATATTCATAAGGAAATAAATCTCCTAAAATAAAAAGATATTCTGGTAAGATATCGTGAATTTGAATTAATATTTCATCAATTGTTCTGTTTGATAAATTTTTTCCAAAATGTAAATCACTTATTGTAGCTATCCTTTTTTCAGGAATATCTTTTGCTGTTTCTTTAATATAATATTTGTATGTGTATTCCATATTAATCCTTTCCAATAGAAAAGAAGAAAATAATTGCTTATTCACTTCTCATTAAATTATTCATTGTATTTTCATAGTATACTGCTAAATCATCATCATTGATTTTAAAACCATATTTCTCACGAATAGCTTTTAAACCTTGATATTGAAGAGTAGCATCAGCATTTAATTTTTCACTGCTAAGTTTTTCTTGAATTTTGCTTTTAACTTCTTTAAGTGCTGGTTTTTCACTTTCTTTTTCTTTATAGAAAATTTCATATCCATATTCGGTTTCAACTACTTCGTTTGAATAATTGCCAACTTTTAGTTTTTCATAAGCTTGTCTTGTTACATCATCTAAATCAAAAGTATTAAAGGTTCCCATCTTGCCACCATCATCTTTAGTTGCTTCATCTTCAGAATACTCTTTAGCAACTTCTTCAAAACTAGTTCCATTTTTTAATTTTTCAAGTGCTTCATTAGCTTTTTTTAAAGCTTCATCTTTAGTTGTTCTTTTTTCATCTTCAGTCATTGAATCGGTTGTTTTAACTTCGATTAAGATGTGACTTCCGGTAACATCGCCCATAACTTTTTCATTATAGTAATTTTCAATTTCTGAATCTTTTAAACTATTTTTAAGATAATCTTTAACAGCTAAATTTCTTTTATAATTTAATTTAAAATAATCTTTTAATTCAGCCTCATCTTTGTAACCATAGTTATTTATATATTCTAGGAATTCTTGTTCAGTTTCATAATAATTTTTTAAAGAATTAACTTGAACATCAACATAACTATCGATTTCTTCACTATCTTTATATTCTTTATCTAAGATTTTTTCATCTAACATATCAATTAAGATATTAATACCATATTCTTCTTTTAATTTGTCGTATAAATCATTAGTTGATATATTTAAACTAGTATCTTTAAAAGTTACTAGAGCGTCACTTCCTCCTTTAAGATTTGAATTATGTTTACATCCAACTGTTAAAAGGACAAGCATTAATGCAAATATAAATGTTAATTTCTTTTTCATCGTTTCCTCCTTAAACAACATAAATATCATAACAAAATAGTAATAAAAAAACAATTGTTTTTTACATAATTTCTTCTTTTTGCCCTCACATAATATAAAAAAAACCATAAAATAATGTGAATATATTAAAAAGGAGGAAAAAATTATGTGTAATAATTATACATCATCTTATGCTATTGTTTTAGTATTATTTATTTTATTAGTTATCATTCTTGGTAATTATATATAATTAGGAGGTAAATATGAATTGTCAAAATACAACTGAAACTGTTACTTCTTGCACAAGTTCATGTGGTAGAAGTGATAATGGATTTTTAATTATTGTTGTTTTATATATTTTACTTGCTATAATTTTAGGAAGTAGATATAGAAACTTTTAAGATTAACTGTTAGCACTTGCTAGCAGTTTTTCATAAAGAATAGTTATTGTATTGTCAAAATAAATTTAATGTGTTATCATTGATATGGAAAATAAAGGATGTGATATATATGATTAGAACAAATTTGTTAATTCAAATAATTAAAGTTTCTAAGTATATTTTTCCTTTAAAAATAGTTGACAATTTGTCAACATGGGGGGGGGTATAGTACTTAATTTAAAGGGTAACTATACTTTAAA
>CANQMV010000046.1 GCA_947625085.1 uncultured Bacilli bacterium | reverse complement strand
TCATATTTTATCACCATCTATAATATGACTTTTTCCTTTAAATCTTATTCACTGACTTTTTTATGAATTGTCTACAGATATATAAAAATTATCTTTACATTAAAAATACATTATTATATAATTATAATATAACAGAATAAAAGGAGGATATATGAGTAGAGAATTTAAACAAACATTTTTTACTAGTCTGTTAGTGGTTTTATTAGTCATGTCTAATTTATTTGTAACTAAATTAACTAATTTCTTAGATTTAACAATTGGAGTAGAATTTTTAATATATCCATTTACATTTTTATGTACATTATTAATTTTAAATATGGGTGGTAAAAAGTCCGCTTATCAAGCAATTCTAATTTCTGTATTAATTCAAGTTTTTATGACTATTAGTTATACTTTAGCTGTAAATTTAGGAATTCAAACAGAAATACCGGATTTAGCTGAACACTTTAATGCTGTTTTTAAGGTTAATGAATTAACAATTATTGCTTCATTACTTTCTTTTGTAAGTTCTCATTATCTATTAATATATATTTATGATAATTTCAAAAAAAATGGTTATGAATTATATGGAGTAGTTATTGGTTTATTAGGTTCACTTTTCCTTAATACCTTAATTTTTCAAGTCTTAACAATGTATAAAAATGATGCGATGGTTGTTATTAATGCTTTATTAAGTAATCTTATTATTTCAACAGTTATGATTGTTATCATGACTATACTATACTTTTTATTAAAAGAAAAAGATTTAGAAGTAGTAAAAATTTCTAATATGGATATTAATGTTAGCAACTATAAATCTGAAGATAAGGCAATTGATGAAGTATTAACTGAATCTTCAAAAGCAAAAGTAGCAACTCCAAAAAAGACTAAACCTAAAAAAGACTATTATAGAAATAATCAAAATCGAAAAAATAATTCCAATAAAAAGCCACAAAAGAAAACCACTACTAAAAAAACTAATAGTCCTAAAAATAGTCAAACCAAAGTAAAAAAGACAGATAATTAGTAAAAAATAGTAAAAAGTGTTGATTTCAAAAAAAAATTATGATAACTTGTATATATAAGCATGATATATGCTTAATAAGTTTTCACTAATGAAGGAGGAACATAATGAAAAAAGTTGAATTAGTAGAAGCTGTTGCAACAAATGCAGGATTAACAAAATCTGATGCTTTAAAAGCAATTGATGCTACATTTGAAGCAATTACTGATGCCTTAAAAAAAGGTGACAAAATTACATTAATTGGATTTGGAACTTTTGGTGTTTCAGAAAGAAAGGCACGTACAGGACGTAATCCTCAAACAGGAGCAACCGTTAATATTCCTGCACGTAGAGCTGTAACTTTTAAAGCTGGAAATCAATTAAAACAAACTGTTAACTAAAAAGTACAAAAACTTTTTAGTTTTTTAATATAAGAAAAGTGTGTTTTGAAAAAAATAAAGATAATTTAAAATAGATATAAATTATATCAAATGAAAAAAAGAAAACTATAATCCTTTCTAATCATTTAATTTATTTAAAAATTATTTTTGTTTTTATAATTAATGATTTCTTTATCTGGAGGATAAATGTGAAAGAAATTGCGTTAGAATTTATAAAAATAATTGAAGATAATGGATATTCTGCTTATATAGTTGGGGGATTTGTAAGAGACTATTTAATGAATATTCCATCTAAAGATATAGATATTACAACTAGTGCTACTCCAAAAGAAATAAAAAAAATATTTCAAGATATTTCCGTATCTAAACCCGTTAATGATTTTGATAATTATGGTTCAATTAGAGTAAAATTTAAAAATATTATCTTTGAAGTTACAACCTTTCGAAAAGAAGAAGATTATTTAGATAATCGTCATCCATCAAGTATTTCTTATGTCAAAGATTTAAAAGTTGATTTACAAAGACGAGATTTTACTATTAATGCAATATGTATAAATAAAGAAGGAATGATAATTGACCCTTTAAATGGAAAAGCTGATATTTCTAAAAAAATTATAAAAACAATTGGTGATAGTAAAAAAAGTTTTCAAGATGATGCTTTAAGAATTTTAAGAGCAATTCGTTTTGCCTCAACTTTAAATTTCAAATTAGATGAAAAAATAACGGAAGCTATAAAAGAAACTAAACATTATTTAAAAAATATTTCTTATGAACGAAAAAAAGTGGAACTTGATAAAATTTTTGCTAGTAACTATGCTAAAGAAGGAATAGATTTAATCAAAGCCTTAGATTTAGAAGCTGATTTAGATTTAGAAAATATTGAAAGAGTTAAAGATTATACAGATGTAATAGGTATCTGGTCGATGATTAATTCCCCTTATTATAAATTTACTAAACAAGAAAAAGATTTAATTAAAAAAGTTAATATAGTTTATGATTTAAATAATTTAGAGCCAATTGTTTTATATAAATATGGTTTATATGTTAATATCTTAGCAGGAATAAATAAAGGAATTAATAAAAAAGAAATTACCGAAGTTTATAATAAATTACCTATTAAAGCTAAAGATGAGATAGTTGTTAGTCCTCTTGAAATTTGTAAAATAGTAAATAGAGAACCAGATAGTTTTTTAAACCAAATATATGAAAAACTAGAAAATAATATCTTACTTGGTAAATTACCAAATAATAGAGAAGAAATTTATAATTATATTAAAAAAAACTTTGAAAATTAATATTTGCCTTTTCAAGTTCGTAAATTTATGATACATTATTATAGTAAGAGGTGTGTATGAAAAAATTTTTATGCGTTTTAGGTATACTTATGTTATTATTTTTAATAGCTTTACCACCAGTTTTAAGAATATTATTACCTGCTAAAGAGGAAGAAAAAGAAGAAGAAGTAATTTCTAGTAAAATATTAAGTTGTTCAAGTAGTAAATTTTTAATAAATTCAAGATATGAAAATGATGTTATACAGATGATAGTCTTTAAACGAATGAATAATCCAGTGCAACAGGAAGAATCAGAAGATAATAATCAAACTGAAAGTGAAGATGGAGAAGAAACAACTGATGATAATACTTCAAATAATCAAGATGTAAATACAAATCCAAGTTCTCCTGAATTAAATACAGCGTTTGAAGATTTTAAAACTAAAAATAATGTCACTTATAGTATAGCTGAAGATGGAGAAGTTGTTTCGTTTGATTTTTCAATTAATACTTATAAAGGAGTTAATTTAAGTCGTTTCAAACGAAATATTCAAGAACAAAGAGTATTTTATACTTCACAAGGATTAGATTGCATGGTTAGAGAATATTAAAAGGTTGCAATACTAAAAAAGAAAATTAAAATAGTTAAGAAGATAAGAGTTAATTTTAAAGGCTTATCTTTTTTTATTAAAAATTCTAAATTACTTTTAATTTGAAAAAAGGCTAATAATAATAAAAAGTAAAAATAAAATAAATAAAAAATGGCAAAGATTATTTCAATTCGTTCAATAAAGTCAATTAAACTAACTTTTTTAAAAATAGTAATATAAGGATAAATATATAAATTAGTAAGAGTAGTTCCTAAAATACTAATAATAATTAAATAAAGAAATATTTGATATACAAGAGGTATAATTAAATCTAATTTCTTAAATTTGGTATTTGAAATAGGATAAACTAAAAAATAACTATAAATAAAAATTAAAGAATAAGAAATGCTTTCAGCAATAAGATTATTAAAGTTAAAAATAGTTAAATTTAAATTATCCATATTAATATATAAAATATTAGTTGCAAATCCTAAAATTATTCCTAAAATTAAAAAATAAGAAGAAAGAATAATTACTTTTATAATTGTATGATAACCTTTATTAGCAAGTAAAAAAATAGTTAATAAAAGAGTTAAACTAATAGTAATAGTTGAATAGTCTCTTAAAATATTATCACCTATAAAATAAGTTATTTTATTAAGATAGAATATCGTAAATAAAAAAGATATACTAATTAAAAATATTTTCCAAAACTTAAATTTAGTTAAATTTACTTTTTCAAAGAATAAAATTGATAATAAGGCTAAAATACTACCAAATAATATAGCTAAAAGATTAAATTTATGAAAATTTAGAAGAAATAAAGCTAAAGTTAAAATGAAATAAGTAATTCGACTTTCAATTTTTAAGGTTTTCATCTAACACCTCGAATCGTATTTTTAATTGTAATTTTTTTAGAAGTAAATTTTTTTAAATTACTTTTTAAATTATCTTGAAATAATTTATCAATTTCTGTTTTTTTTAAGTTACAATCATTGGTAATTACTTTTATTTCATTAGTTATAATTAATTCATTTTTAAGATTAGTAACATTGGCTTTTAAAATATTTAAATAAAGATACTTGTTGTTATTATTTAAACAGTGATAAGAATATTTATAAGTATCAATATTATTTAATAAATAATTTAAATAAATAACATCGTCTTCATTTATTTTTTGATAATTATTATTTTGGAACTTTTTAATGCCATCTAAGGAAATATTATTATCAAGTTTAATATAGGGAAGATAAATTGCTTCTTTTTGATAGAAGTTATTAATTAAATCATACATAGTTGTTTTAATAGTTTTACTAGCACTTTTTTGATTATTTTCAATTAAATCATTAATTTCTAGAAATTTAGCTGTTTCAAGTGTTTTTTTAATATTATCTGTTGTTGCAATTAAAAAATCTTCTCTTGTTTCATTGTTGTTTAAGAAAAAATTAATTATTTCTTCATATGATTTACTTTTGATAGAATCATTTATTAATAATAAATCAAGGTTTGAAAGATAAACTTTTTTACTTAAATTAAGACTTAAATTATCGATTACTTCAGGAAGTTTTTTTCCTTCTTCTTCTTTGATTTCAATTTTAGGTTCAATAGTATCTTTTTCTTGGAAAACTAAAGAAATATAGACTTTATATTTATCGTCAACAACTTCAATGCCAATTGCATTTATAATAGCTAAATCATTAAGTTCAATATAAGAATCACAACCAGTTATAAAAACTAATAATAAAGTTATCAAAATTATAATTTTTTTCATTCTTCACCTCGAATTTTATTATTACTTAAAATAGGATTTCTATATTTTTTCTTTTTGGTTGGAATTTTAATAAAACCATCTAATTGTTCTTTAAAGTTAATTGGAGCAAATGGATAGAGATAGTCTTTATCTTGACTTTTTAAATCAGAAAGATTAGTTAAAATTAAAATTATGCCAAGAAATATTCCGTAATAACCAAAGATACTAGCTAAGATTATTAAAATAAACCGATACCATCTAATGGAATTAATGGCTTCGATTGATTGCATTAAAAGACTACTTATGGCACTTATTGCAACAACAATTATCATAATAGGAGAGATAATTCCAGCATTTACCGCGGCATCTCCTAAAACTAAACCTCCTAAAATAGAAATTGCAGTTCCCATTGAAGAGGGAATTCGAATATCACTTTCTCTTAATATTTCAAAAGCAATTATCATTAAAATAGTTTCAACAAAAGCAGGAAAGGGGACGGACATTCTTTGCGTTTGAAAACTAAGTAAGAGACTAATAGGCATACTATCTGGATTATGAGTAGTTAGAGCAATATATAAAGCTGGAAGAAAAATTGAAATAATAAAAGCAAGTAATCTAATAATTCTAATAAAAGTAATATTTAAACCTTTTTGATAATAATCATCACTAGAATGAAAGAAATCAATAAAAAAAGTTGGTAAAATTAAAACATCTGGGCTATTATCAACAATAATTAAAACTTTTCCTTCAAGAAGCGATAAACTAGCTAAATCAGGTCGTTCGGTTGATTTTAAAGTTGGAAATAAACTATTAGAATTATTTAGATATTTTTTTAAATAATTACTATCAATGATTCCATCTATATTTATTTTTTTTAATTTTTTATCAATTTTTTCTACTAAGTCTTTTTTACAAATACTATCAATAAAAATAACTCCAACTTTCGTTTTAGTGTAATTACCTAAAAAATAAGTTTTAGTATGTAAATCTATATTTTTAATTCGTCTTCTAATAAGTCCTAAATTAGTATTATAGTGTTCAATAAAAGAATCTTTGGGACCAATGATAGTCTTTTCATAATCAGCTTCACTAACTCCTCTTGTTAAATCGCGTCTTGTTTCAACCGCTAAAATATTTTGATTATTAATTACTAAAATAGTATAACCATTTAATAATTTTTCTTTTAAAGTTTCATAATCTTTTAAAATTTCTGTTGTAGTAGCTGGAAGATAATTAAAAAGATAATTAGTTAAATTAGAAGTTTCTAGTTTATCTAAAAGACTAATTTTTTTTAAAATAAAATTATTAATATCATCACTACTAGTAATAGTTTCAATATTTACAATTTCAATTAAATTATTATTTAATTTTAAAGATTTAAAAATAAAGTCATCTGATAAATTATCATTTTTTTTAACTTCTTCTTTTAATTTTTCAATATAATTCATCATTTTCACCTATTTTTAGTATTTTCTAGTTTTTAGTTTTAATACAATTAAGCTAATTTTTTTAAAAAAAAATGTAAAAAAAATAAATTTTTGGGTAATACTATATATGAGGGATATTAATAGATATTTTTTAAAATTTATATTTACTACCAAAAATCAAAATTTATGAAAATATTACTTACTCTAAAAGTTAAATAGTATCCCTCGTTATTTATGTATAAAAGGTGAAAAAACTTCACCTTTTTTTCTACATAAATCGTTGAAAAATAAGAAAAAAATATTTTTTTTGATAATTAAAAATAAAAATAATTTAGATAATATTGTATATGAGAGGTATTTAACTAGAATTTATGATAATGTTTACTACCAACCAACTAAAAACATTAATTTTCTAAGTTCTATTAATATCTCTCTAATTTAAAAAAAGTATTTCCATTATGAAATAAAAACGTTATAATTATGATTAGTTATAGGTGATTTAAATGGAAGTTAAAATTGAAAAATTTGATGATTTAGGAAATGGGCTTGCCAAGGTAAATGAAAAAGTTTGTTTTGTAAAAAGAGCCTTACCAGGTGAAGTTGTTGCTCTTGATGTAATAAAAGATAAGAAAAGTTATTTAAAATCTAAAATTTCTGATATTCTTGTAAAAAGTGATAATCGAATTAACCCAATTTGTCAATTTTATGATAAATGCGGAGGATGTCAATTTTTACATACTACTTCGCTTCTTGAAAAAGAATTTAAAATTACAAAAGCTAAAAATTATTTAGGTCGTTGTGATTATTTTTTAGAAACAAGTGATTATAATTATCGAAATAAAGTAACTTTACATGTTAAAAAGGGGTTAATTGGTTATTATCAAGAATTAACTAATGATTTAATTCCTATTACTTATTGTTATTTAGTAAGTGAAAAAATAAATCAAGTAATCTCGCTTTTAAATAATTATAAAGATGAAAATTTTGATGGTCAAGTTTTAATAAGAGAAAACAATAAGAAAGAAATAATGCTTGTTATAAATGGAAATTATAAATATCTTGATTATTTAAAAAACGAAGAAGTAATTACTAATTTAATAGCAAATGATAAAGTAATTAAAGGTCAAGATTATTTTGAAGAAGAAGTTTTAGGCTATAAATTTAAAGTTCATTATCAATCATTCTTTCAAGTAAATAGAGAAGGATTATAAAAAATTTTTCAAATATTAATTGAAAACTTTCAAACTAAAAAAATAAATCTTGCTTTAGATTTATACAGTGGTACTAGTGTTTTAGGAATTATTGTTTCAAAGTTTTCAAAACGAGTTGTTAGTATTGAAGAAAATAAATTTGCTAGTTTAGACGCTTTTTCTAATTTAAAATTAAATAATATTACTAATTTAGAAATTATAAATGGGTTAGTTGAAGATAACCTTATTAAATTTCCAAATCCTGATTTAATAATTGTTGACCCAGCAAGAAGAGGTCTTGATAAAAAAACAACTCTAAATATAATAAACTTTGCTTCTAAATATTTAGTATATATATCCTGTGAAATGGCTTCTTTAAAAAGAGATTTAAAAGAATTAACTAAAACTTATAATTTAGAAAAAATATATCTTGTTGATATGTTTCCAAAGACTAATAAAGTTGAAACGGTTGCTATTTTAACTTTAAATAAAAATTAAAATATGCTAAAATATAAAAAAATTAAGGAGTTTTTTATGAATTTAGATGTTAAAAAAGATGAATATATTATTTTAGAAATAATTCCTAGTCATTCAAATTATAAATTAGGAGAAATTGTTCAAATATCGGCTTTAAAGATTAAAGGTTTAAAATTAATAGATAGATTTGACTTTCGAATAGATGAAACTTTAATTACTAATCTCGATTTAAAAAATATTTTAAGTTATGATAAAGAGATGTTTACTTATACTAAAAATTCTTTAGAATTAAAGAAAGAATTTAAAAAGTTTATCGAAAATAGACCTTTATTAATAATTGATAATTTTTATACTAAAGAATATTTAAAAGAATTTAATAATTATCAAGACTCAATTTTTAAATATTTAAATTTAGAATTTAGTGATGATATCTTTGATATAATTATCAAAAAATATAATTTAGAGCCAACTAATCATTTAGTCGATTTATTATATGAAAGTTTAATTTTTGAAAATAATAATTAACCTTTTAGTTGACATAAAGTGCTAAAAGCAACCAAAACTATCTTTTTATTTTAAAAAAATCATGCTATGATTATATAGATTAAATGGTGGTTTTATGCAAAAAAATAATATTATAAAAAAGAGTTTAATTAGTAGTTTAGTTTTTCTTTTATTTGTGATAATTGTTTTTTATTTTATTTTTAAAAAAAATGATATAAAAATCGTTTTAGCAATTTTTAAAGAAACTAATAAGTTTTATATATTTTTAGCTATTCTTATAATGGGAAGTTTTAGTTTATTTGAAGCTTTAAACTTAAGAGTTGCTTTAAAATTATTTGGAAGTAAGGTAAAGTATAAAGATGCTTATAAATATGCTTTAGCAGGTTTTTTTGTATCAGCAATTACCCCCAGTTCATCAGGAGGAGACCCAGTTCAACTTTATTTAATGACTAAAGATAAAATTCCTTTTAGTCAAGCGGTAGTTACCTTATTTATGAAAATGTTAGCTTTTCAATTTGTAACAGTTACGATTTCTTTAATTAGTTTTTTAACATCAGCCAAATTATTTTTAAATCTTGGTAATATAAAATATTTAATTTTTTTAGGAATAATTTTTAATTTTTTACTCTTTAGTATGTATTTTTTATTAATTTTCTATAAGCAAATCATAACTTTTTTAGTGGAATTAGTTTATAAATTCTTAGAAAAAATTCATTATCAAAAACTTTCACTTTTAAAAGAAAAAATCGATAACCAACTTTTAGAATATGAAAGATTATCTAAAATTTTAAAAAAAGAGAAAAAAGTCTTTTTTAAGATTATCTTAATAACTTTTTTAGAACTGTTATTATATTACTCAATTCCTTATTTTGTCTATCTTTCCTTTGGAAAAACCAGTATATCGATTTTTAAATTTATTAGTATTCAATCAGTTTTATTTATTTCAGTTTCATCACTTCCATTTCCAGGAGCTGTTGGAATAAGCGAACTTAGTTTTATGCGATTATATAAAATTATGTATTCCTCTAAAACTTTAGCTAGTGCTATGATTATCACGAGATTCATTAATTTCTATCTTTATGTTTTCTATTCTGGAATTATTTTTTCCATTCTTATCCTAAAAGATAAATTTCAAAAAACTTAAAGTAAAATTTTGGTTAACTTTTGTGAAAAATTTTTAAAAATGTCAGTATTAAAAAAAATAAATAATTAGTGAAAATGTCAGTTATTTATAAGGTAA
>CANQMV010000045.1 GCA_947625085.1 uncultured Bacilli bacterium | reverse complement strand
TTTGAGAATAAGAATAGTTATTTAAACCATTAAGTTTATCTTGAACAAGTTTTAATGCATATTCTTTATTATGCATATATAAAATATCTCCTTTCCAAAGAGATATTATACAGCATAATTTTGGTGAAATTTCTAATAATGATATGGTGAAATTTTAAAAAAGGATTAACATTTTTGCTAATATTTATTTGACTTATTAAATATTATATGATAGAATCTTTATGTTTGAAGCCTCTACGCTCAAACCGCCTTGAAAAGGTTATAAACAAGTAATTGTACCTTAAAAGCGAGTCTAGTATAAAAGGAGGAAAAATGAAAGCAGTTATTAAAACAGGTGGTAAACAATACTGTGTTGAAGAAGGAAGTATTATTTACGTTGAAAAATTAGAAGGTAATGAAGGAGATAAAGTTACTTTTTCTGAAGTTTTAATGTTAGATAAAAAAGTTGGAACTCCAACTGTTAAAGGTGCTTCTGTTGAAGGTGTTATTGTAAAACATGGTAAGGGTGCTAAAATTAAAATCTTTAAATATAAACCTAACACAACCTCAACCAGAAAGAAACAAGGCCATAGACAACCATACACTAAAGTAGAAATTAAAAAAATTGGTTAGTTATGATTCTTATTACAAAAAATGATAAGAAAATTTCAATTTCTGGACATGCTAATTATGACGATTATGGCAAGGATATTGTTTGTAGTAGTGTAAGTAGCATAGTAACAACTACTATTAATGGAATTTTAGCTTTTGATAAAAAAGCCATAAAATACCAAGCCGAAAGTGGAAAAATTGAGATTGAAATCTTAAAAAAAGATAATATTACTATAAAATTAATTAATAATATGTTAGAATTATTAACTAAATTAAGTAATGATTATCCTAAAAATATTCAAATAAAGGAAGGTGTTTAAAGATGAAATTAGAATTAAATATTCAGTTATTTGCTCATAAAAAAGGACAAGGTTCTTCAACCAATGGTCGTGATTCAGCTGGACGTAGACTTGGAGCTAAAGCAAGTGATGGCGAATTTATTACTGCTGGTTCTATAATTTATCGTCAAAGAGGAACCAAAGTTCATCCTGGTC
This sequence comes from uncultured Bacilli bacterium, assembly GCA_947625085.1. Taxonomy (GTDB): domain Bacteria; phylum Bacillota_I; class Bacilli_A; order RF39; family UBA660; genus RUG591. Next base: position 8,755 of record CANQMV010000045.1, on the reverse strand, counting down.
TTAATGTAAAAAAGGGAAGCGATGACACTTTATTTACAACTATATCAGGAATTTTAAAATATGAGCATAAAGCATCACGTACGATTGCTAGTGTTTATCCCGAAGAGTAGAAATACTCTTTTTTTTCTTGCTATTTTACTAAGATACATGTATAATTTATATTGACATGATATGGAGGATTATATGAAAGAGAGAATTATAAGTACTATTTTTATGTTAATAATTTTTATTCCAATTTTATTAATGGGAAATTGGCCTTTTTATATTTTATTTTTAATTCTTTCTTTAATCGCTCTCCATGAACTTTTAAAATTAACTAATAAAATTCCAATTTTTATGAAATTAATTTCTTATTTATTAACAGGATTTTTGGTTTATCAAAGTTTTAATTCCAAAATTTTAAATATTAATCTTAGTATTTCTTTATTGATAACTTTCTTACTTATTTACCTTGTTTTTTTAGTTTTTATTAATAATCAAGATAAATATAATTATAAAGATGCCTTTTATTTATTCGCGATAACTTTATTTATTGGTATTTCGTTTGGAAATATTATAAGAATTCGAAATTTAAACATTAATATCTTAATTTATTTGTTGTTAATTGCTGTTTGCAATGATACTTTTGCACTTTTTACTGGAAAATTATTGGGAAAACATAAATTAGCCCCGCTGATTTCCCCGAATAAAACGATTGAAGGAGCCCTTGGAGGCTCAGTTATTGCAACTATAGTTGCTGTACTTTATTATCTAAATTATTTAAATGAAATCAATAATATTTATATTTTAATAATTTTTACTTTCTTTTTAACTATTGTTGCCATTTTAGGAGATTTAATAAAATCAAGTATCAAACGATATGAAAAAATAAAAGATTTTAGTAATTTAATCCCTGGACATGGCGGAGTTTTAGATAGATTAGACAGTATTATTTTTGTTAGTATGACATATATACTTATATCAATACTGTTATAAAATTAAGAGAAATTAAAATAAGGAGGAAATAATGATAATTTCAATTATTTATTTTATATTTATTTTAGGACTTATAGTTTTGGTACATGAATTTGGGCATTTTATCTTTGCTAAGATGTTTAAAATTCACGTATATGAGTTTTCAATTGGAATGGGTCCAGTTATTTGGAGTAGTAAAAAAAGAGCGGAAAAACGAAAGTTAAAGAAAAAAGTTAGTGAAACAACTTATTGTATTCGAGCAATTCCAATAGGTGGATTTGTTCAATTAGCTGGAGAGGGAGCCGAAGAAGATAAAAAAATTAAAAAAGAAAATTTATTACAAGGAAAACCAGTTTGGCAAAGATTTTTAGTAATGTTTTTTGGAGCTGGCAATAACTTTATTTTAGCAATTTTAATTCTTTTCCTAGTTGCTTTAATTTATGGAAGCCCTGATTTATCTACAAAAGTTCCAGCGGTTCTTCCTGATTCCCCAATTGCCTTAAGTGGTATTCAAGAAGGGGATATAATCATGAAAATCAACGGGAAAACCACTAAAACTTTAGATGATGTACAACTATACTTAACGATTGCTAATAATAAAGAAACCGAATTTGTCGTTTTAAGAAATAATAAAGAATATACTTATAAAGTAGCACCTCTTTCAGAAGAACTTCAAAAAGAAAAAGGTTATAGTTTTGGAATTCAATTTAACAATACGCTTTATAAAGGTTTTGGAAAATCATTTACTTATGCCTTTCAAAAGTTTTATTCTATTTCAAGACAAGTCTTCATTACTCTTAAAGAATTATTTATTGGGGGAGTAAGTCTTAATCAATTATCAGGTCCAGTTGGTATTTATTCGGCTGTTGACCAAACAAGAAGCGCTGGTTGGTATAGCATTTTAAGTTTAACTGCTCTTTTAAGTATCAATGTTGGAATTATGAACTTAATTCCATTCCCGGCTTTTGATGGAGGTAGAATCTTATTCTTAATAATTGAAAAAATAAAAGGTAAACCAGTTAAAGCTGAAACCGAGAATTTAATTCATAATATTGGTTTCTTCTTATTACTTGCTTTACTAATTTATGTAACATTCAATGATATATTAAGATTATTTTAAAGTACATTTTTGTACTTTTTTTAATTCTTAGAACATATTCTTAAGTGGTGAGATTATGAAAAAACAAGGATTAAAACCAGAACTAAAAAAATATAAATACAAATATTTATTTTTACTTACAATAGTTTTCATTGGCCTTATAAGCGGCATTATTTTTGCAAATATTTTAAGTTATAATGACCACAAAGAAGTAGGGGAAGTAGTTTCAAACTACTTTTTAAATTTACAAAAGGGAGTACCAATTAATTATCTCGGTAATTTAATTAATTCCTTTGGAGTTAATATGGTTTATCTTTTATTAATTTTTATTTTAGCACTTTCGATTATTGGAATTATTTTAAATCCATTTATTTTATATTTAAAAAGTGTTATAACCGGCTTTTCAGTTGGAATTATTATTTCCATTTATGGGCTTAGAGGTTTAATGCTTGCTATCTTTTATATTTTTCCACATCAAATATTAAATCTTCTAGTTTACGTTTTATTAACTTTTTATGGAATTAATTTATCCCTTAAATTATTTAATTCTTTATTTTTAAAAAAAACCTTTAATTATTCTTTATTTATGAAAAAATACTTTAAAGTAATTTTAATTGCAACTGCTCTTTTATTAATTTCTAGTTTATATGAAACTTTTTTAAATGATTTTATCATGAAACTTTTTACTTTTTTGCTTAAATGATGTATAATAAACATGTTTAGTGAATGTGGTGAGATTAATGAAAAAAGTAGTAATAGGCATGAGTGGGGGAGTTGATTCATCAGTTGCAGCAATTAAACTTTTACAAGAAGGCTATGAAGTAATTGGCTTATTCATGCGAAATTGGGATAGTGGGATTAATAATGATTACTTAGGTAATCCAAATTTAAATAATGCGATTTGTCCTCAAGAACAAGATTATAATGATGCGAAAGCGGTCTGTGATAAATTAAATATCCCGCTTTATCGAATTGATTTTGTAAAAGAATACTGGGACTATGTCTTTACTTATTTTTTAGATGAATTAAAAAAAGGTCGGACTCCAAACCCAGATATTATGTGTAACAAATATATAAAATTTGATTATTTTATTAAAGAGGCTAAACGACTTGGAGCAGATTTTGTTGCAACCGGTCATTACGCCAGACTTAAAGATGGACATTTATTAAGAGCAATTGATGATAATAAAGACCAAACATATTTCTTATCGCAACTTTCGAAAAAGCAACTTGAAAATGTCTTATTTCCAATTGGCGATTTAAAGAAAGAAAAAGTTCGAGAAATTGCCTTAGAATATGATTTAATAACAGCAAAGAAAAAAGATTCAACTGGTATTTGCTTTATTGGAGAACGTAATTTTAAAGAATTCCTAAAAAATTATTTACCAAGTAAAAAGGGTGACGTTATAGATATTGAAACTTTAAAAAAAGTTGGCGAACATCAAGGCTTAATGTATTATACTATTGGGCAGCGAAAAGGTTTAAATATTGGTGGTAATCAAGATAAAATGTTCGTAGTTGGAAAAAATCTTCCAAAAAATATTTTATATGTTTCTTTTGGTTCTTCTAATAAATATTTACAAAGCGATAGTGCCTTAATTGAAGATGTAAATTTTATAAGTGATTTAAGACCCAAAAAGGCAACCGCTAAATTTCGTTATCGCCAAAAAGATATTGATGTTGAAATCGAATATTTAAATGAAAAAGAAATAATTGTACATTATAAAGATGTACTAGCAGTGACTCCTGGACAAGCCTGCGTCATTTATTTAGGCGAAGAATGTCTTGGGGGAGGGATAATAAAAGAAGTCCGGAAAGATAATCAAAAATTGTGGTATTTATTATAAAAATTTACTTGACAAAAATTAGTAATTTAGTTGACAAAATAACATAAAATGATACAATTGTTTTAGGAGGTATAAAGTATGAGTAAAATTAGCAAAGTACTATCAGAAGTTGGTGTATCAAAGGTTAGATTAGCAAAATATTTAGGAGTGTCAAGACAAATGCTTTATAACTACTTAGCTCTTGATAAATTAGAAGACTGGCCAAGTGAAAAAGCGACAAGACTTTTACAGTTATTAGAAATAAAAAAAGAAGAAGATTTGGATAATATCGAGATTGATGGGGAATATATTATTAAAATTGATACTAAATTAAATGAAGGTGTAAAAGTTGCTTTATCTGGTAGTAATTTAATTGATTTAAAAGGCTTTAACCGAAAAGAAGTCGAGATACTAACGGATATAATTTCTTTATTAAAAGATAAATTAAGAGATGACCATACTAAAGATACTTATAATACTTACGTTTATTTATATCATTATTTACAAAGTATGGGTAATAATAAAGAATTAAAATATTTGCTTTGCTTTATATCTAAATTAATGGGATTTACTGACCCAATGGAATTTTTATTTAATCAAGAACAACAATTTAATTTTGAAAGTATAATCTTTAGTGCGTTTACTTTATATAATAAAGGGGGAGCTTCTAAAAGTAGAATAATTGATTCGCATAAACGATTTGTTCAAGAAATTGACCGTAAACACGAAGAGAAATTAAGTCATACTCAAGAGTTAATTGCTATTAAAGAACAGGCTTTAAAAGAACTAGGGTATTCGACTATAACTGACGATAACGCTAAAGAAGTATTTGAAAAAATTGCTGAAATTCAATCTCGGGCTGCATAATTTATGTTAATTTGAAAAGAATATTAAGGTGGTATATATGATATATTTTTTAGAAACGACAACCAAGTATAGTGATAATTGGTCAATTGCATTTTATTATCTTTTGGCTCTTGCAATCTTAATTAGTATTTTTTGGACTTATATTCAGGTTTTTGTTAAATCTTTAAAAAAGAAGAAAGATTTAAAGGAAAATGTTATTTATCAAAATAGTGAAGATATAATTGAAAACGCTGATAAAGTTCCTTTAAAACGAAAAAAGTTAGATTTTGAAAAAGAGTTTGCCTATAAAACTAATAGAAATCAAAGAGAAAAATACTATGAAAAAGTCTATAATGAAAATAAAGAAACCGAAAACAAAGATGATTAAATATCTTAATGCTTAATTATTAATATATATAAAATACTAATCTTATAAATTAGTTTTTTTTATTTTTCAAAAGGGGAGTAAATAATTAGATAATTAAAAGTATAAAATAATTTTGAAACTATAGAACTTAACATAATATATATTATATAAAGCTCTGTAATAATAAAAAATAGTTAAGAATATTGAATAATTTAAAGTTATTTGTACATATTAATAATGATATATATAATTTGTTTAGCATATTAATCTTAAACTTAATAATATAAATCTCTATAAAATAATTTTTCAAATTAAAATTTAATTTTTTAAAAATTTAAATATCTAATTTAAATTATTATATATTAAATTAACTATTATATATAATAATCAAGATTTGTAATTAACAATCAACTGAATAATTATTAAGCTTTTATCTTCTCGATTCGTTTTAGAACATCTCTTTAAACTTTAAATTAATTATTAATTTGATTATAATAAAAATTAAATAAATGAAACCAATAAAAAATATTCATCTTTTTAATTCTCGATTACGTTTAGAGCATTTTAATTTTAGTAATTTAAATTTAAACTACTAATTTAAATTAAAAATTAATATCTATTCATTAATATAATAACTAAAACTTAAAAAAATATACTTAAAAAAGAAAGATAAACTCCCCTATTAAAAAACCAATTTTTGATAGGGGAAAGATAAGTATTTTTTACATAGAAAAATTTAAATTCCACATAATATATATGGGTGATAAAAATGAAAAAAAGTCAAATGAACAATAAAAGCAACAATGTTTCAAATAAGTTAAATAACTCTAAAAATAGCAACATGAAAAGCAATAACTTTGAAACAAACGAATTAAGTAATAGTTCTAAATCATGCGATTCACGCAATAATTCAGAACAAAACTTAACTGACAAATTTAATTCAAGAGAAGCTGAATAACATTAAAAATTAGATTTTAAAAGATAAAGTCTATCTTGAAGAAATCGATTGAATTCTAGAATAAGATTTATACTGCCAAAATCATAGTTTTTTAAAGCATATTCTCCAACTTGATTATTCATATTATTAATAACAGTTAAATCATTTAATAAAATACTAGATGCCTCCTTGGCAGTATAATCTTTACTAGATATTTCTTTTATTGTTGAAATATTTCTAATTTCTTCCATATTCATAATAGGATACCCACCTATTTTTTTTATTAAAAAGGATAATTTAACATAAAACTTATTAAGATTATTAATATCATTTCCAAGAGAATTCTGAAGACTACTACTCCCCTCGCCTTTTAAATTAAAATATAAATTATATAAATTATTTTTTATAATAACGATATTAGTTAAATATTGATTTAACATATCAACATAGTTAAATTTAATAAAAAAGCACCTCCATAATAATATATGAGAGGTGAAAACAATTGATATTTTAAAATTTATTTTAATTTATCAAGAAAACTCGTTCCCATCCATGGTTTTTCAAGTTCATAATTATCAAGAATAGTTGCACCAATATCAGCTAAGGTATCTAAAACATCTAATTGAGATGGTTCTTTAAATAACCGAGAATAAATAATAACTGGAACATTTTCTCTAGTATGATTAGAACCTGGCATAGTTGGGTCACAACCATGGTCAGCTGTTATAATTAATAAATCATCAATATTAAGTTTATTTAAAATAATTGGGATTTCAACATCAAATGCTTCAATTTCTTTAGCATATCCATTTAAATCTCTAGTATGACCATATAAAGTATCAAAATCACTTAAATTAAGAAAACAAAGGCCTGTAAAGTTTTTTTCCATAATATCGATTAATTTATTAATTCCTTCTTGATTATTGCCAGATTTAATTATTTTCGTTATTCCGTAACCATTATAAATATCATGAACTTTACCAATTGAAATTACTTGTAAATTATTATTTTTTAATATATCTAAAACACTTTTATTAGGTGGGGTTAAAGTATATATCCTAGAATTACTAGTTAAAGTATAATTACCACTTTCACCTGTAAAAGGTCTTGCAATAACTCGCCCTACTTTCCATTCTTCTCGAGTTGTTATTTCTCTAATTATTTCTGCATATTGATATAATTCATTAATTGGAATAATATCTTCGTGAGCTGCTACTTCTAAATTGGAATCGGCAGTTGAATAAATAATTAAGGCTTTCGTTTCTTTATGTCTATCTCCTAATTTATTAATGACACTAAGAGGATTACCAATAATATTTCCAATAATTCCTTTTTTAGTTTTATTAGCAATTTCTTCAAGCATTTCTCTTGGAAATAGAGTTTCAGAAAAGTTTTTATAAACTAAATTATTATTTTCTATTCCCATTAATTCATAATGCCCAGAAAGTGAATCTTTACCTTTATTCTTAGGTCTTGCAATAGTATAATAAGCTTCGCTTTCTTTATTATTCATTGCTAAAGTATTTAAAAAACCTAACTTTTTTAAATTGGGAACAAATAATTCATAATTTTTCATTATATTTAAAAGCGTATTTGCCCCTTTATCGTTGTAACTACTAGCATCAACTGCTTCCCCTACTCCAAGGGAATCAAGTACAATCAAAAATATCCGTTTAAATTTCATATTATTCCTCTTTTCTTGCATTGTATTTCATATAGTCGCTTTTTAATTTATTATTTACAACATGAGTATAAATGCTTGTTGTTGATATATCAGAATGTCCAAGTAACTCTTGAATACTTTTTAAATCGGCCCCATTATTTAGCAAATCGGTTGCAAAAGTATGTCGCAAAGTATGGGGAGTTGCATGGGTTTTGATATTTTTTTCAGTTAAAAGATTTTTTAAAATTAAATTAAACCCTTGTCTAGTAATACCTTTACCATGATTATTTAAAAATAATTTTTCCGGATTACCGTTTTTTCTTTTAAGTAAGGATGGTCTAACTTCTAAATAATTTTGTAAAGCATCTTTTGCATAAGGATTAAGGGGAACGATTCTTTCTTTATTACCTTTTCCTTCAATTAAAATAATATCATTTTCTAAATCAACACTATAAATAGTTAAATTGACAAGTTCAGAAACGCGAAGTCCCGCTCCATACATAATTTCAAGCATTGCTTTATCGCGGTATTTAAAAGCATTATTAATTTTAATATCCAATAAAGTTGCAATTTCATTACTTTTTAAAACACTAGGCAAATGTTTTTCACTTTTTAAAGTTTTAAAATTTTCAGTTACATCATTTGTTATTCTATTGTTTAAAACTAAATATTTATGCAGTTCGCGAATTGAGGTTATATGCCTAGCAACACTTTTATAATTTAACCCATCTTTACGTAGTTTTTCAACATAGTCATTAAGTAATTTTAAAGTAACAGCTGAAAAATTACTTATTTTTTTGTTTTTTAAATATAAAAGATAACTTTCTAAATCTTTAGTATAATTGTAAATAGTATTATTTGATAATTTTTTTTCTAAAGTTATAAAACTTATATAGTCTTTAATATCATCTTCCATAACTATCACAAATTAATTATAGCATAAAAGTTAAAATCTAACAATTACTTTTAAAAATTAATATTAAGGGATTGTTACAATTCACAGTCAAATAGAATGACATCATCAAAAGCAACGAGATTATTCGTTGTTTTTTGCTTCTTCTTT
>CANQMV010000044.1 GCA_947625085.1 uncultured Bacilli bacterium | reverse complement strand
AAAAAATATAAATAGAAAGGAGTTAATCAATTATAGAATTAATTAAAACATTTCTATAAGATTGATTATACGTGATATTATGAAAGATTTGCTTAATTACTATTACTATATAATAACAGATCGTATTAATATGTTAAATCACAATTATTATTTTACCTATTTAAATAATAATTTTTGCTTATATCGATATGAAAATAATTTAAATACTTTAGAAGAAATATTTAATTTAAATACTTATATGCTTTATAATAATTATAAAATTAATCGAATTATTTTAAATCGAGAAGGGAAAATTGCTACTTTTTACAATAATAACTATTATGTATTAGTTTTATTACAATATAATAATAAAAATTTTATTACTTTGAAAGATATTATTCAGTTTAATCAAAAACTAGTTAATATAAATCTTTTAAATAGAACAAATTGGTTTTTACTTTGGAGTAATAAGATTGATAATATTGAATATTCTATTAAACATTTAATGCATAAATATAAATTAATCTATAATTCTATTTATTATTATATAGGTTTAACTGAAAATGCTCTTACTTATTTAAAACTTATTAATATTAATAACAAAAATATTAGTATTTCTCATAAAAGAGTTTCGGCATTTTGTACTTTAAGTGAATTTTATAATCCTCTTAATTTAATTATTGATTTTCGAATTCGGGATTTAGCTGAATATATAAAAGCAGCATTTTTTGAAAAAAGAATGACAGTTCTTGATATTATTAATTATTTAAAAAGAATAAAAATGCAAGATGAAGATTATGTTTATTTTTATATAAGAATGCTTTATCCAAGTTATTACTTTGATTTATATGATTTAGTAATTCTTGAAAAAATTAAAGAAGAAAAAATTTTAAATATAACTCTTTATCAAGAAGATTATGAATATTTATTATATGAAATTTATCTTTTAATAAGAAGTCATATTAATATAGTTGGAATTGAATGGATTAATAAAAAGTTTGCAAATTAAGATAGAATGTGTTATAATATGCAACTTAGAAGGAGGAAGTTTATGGGATGGTTTAGTAGTGGACCAAGTTTTAATACTTCAAAAAGTGCTAGAGCTTTAAAAGATTATTTCATGGGAAAATGTGGGTCTTGTACATATATGGATCCAACTAATCGTAAAAGTCAATTTTTTGGAGGTTATACTTATAAGTGTACTAGGTATGGTTATCAAAGATTAGATGATAGTTGTGGCAAATATGATTTAGTAGGTCCTGAAAAACGGGATTATGCTGACCTTTATTATGAAATGACTGGTCGAAAATATTATTATATTTTAACAACTATTTTTAAAGTTTTAGGATTAAATCAAGATAATCCTTTATTTCAAGAGATAAAAGCCTTAATACAAGTTGTAAGAAGTGATAATAAAACTTTAAAGGAAGCCCTTGAATACGAAGCTTTTGGATATGAGATTTCTGAAAAATTAGAACAGGATATGGATGCTAAAAATCTATGTCAAACTTTATTACTAGATTATTTAACAAAAGTATATTTAAAAATAAAAGCTAATGACCTTGAAAGTGCTATTGAAATATATAAAGATATGGTTATAAAATTATATGTTCGTTATAAAAATAGAGAAAACTATCAAACTATAATAGAGGAAAATACCTTTAATAATTCTTATTCATATTTAAAATAATAAAAGTACCGATTCTTTAGACATTGAAAAAAATTCAAAAATCGATTTAACACATCTTATACTATTTTTAAAAAATGGTATAATTAAGATGAGGTATGTAAATATGAAAATTAATGAAATTAAGGTAAATAGGTTTATTGCCAAATCAAAAATAAAAGGTATTGATTTTGTAATAAATCCTTATGTTGGTTGTCCAAATGCTTGTATGTATTGTTATGCGACTTTTATAAAAAAGTTAAGCGGACATGATGAAGAGTGGGGAAGTTTTTTAGATGTTAAAGATTGTAATTACACTTTAAAAAAAATAAGTGTTGAAGGAAAAACTTATTTAATGTCATCAGCAACAGATTGTTATAATTTATATGAAAAAAAATATGAAATAACAAGAAACATTTTAAAACAATTAATAAAATTTAATTTCAACTTAATAATTGAAACCAAAAATGAACTTATTTTAAGAGACATTGATTTATTAAAACAAATAAAAAATTTAAAAGTTGTAATTTCTCTTAATACATTAGATGATAAGTTTCGAAGTGAAATAGAAAAAAATAGTACTATTTTAAGTCGTTTAAAAACCCTTTCTATTTTAAAACAAAATGGAATTTATACGATTTTAAATATTTCACCAATTTTTCCGTATTTAACTGATTATAAAAAAATTATTGAAAAAACGAGATTATTAGTTCAAGAATATCAATTTGAATTTTTAAACTTAAAAAATGAATATAAACGAAAAGTTTTAAAGTATATAAAAGAAAAACATAGTAATTATTATTTAGAATATGCTAAAATTTATCTTTTAAATGATAATACTTATTTTGCTAATTTAAAAGAGGAAATTGAAAAATATTGTCAAAGTGAAAATTTAAAATTTATATTTAAAAGTCTTGATTAATTTTTTTGACAAAAGATGACAAAAATATTGGTTTAAAAAAATTAGTATGTTATAATAATTATATAGAAAGAAGGAATTAATTATGAATAAAAAAGATGATGTTATTAAATTAAATTTTACTTTTAGTAAGACAAACTTAATTAAAGGGCTTATAGTGGTTGCTTTAGTATTTTCTGTTTTAGGACTTGCTTTTTGGGCAAGTAGTAGTTATGGAGCAGGAACCTCTTATGATTTTACAAGTATTGATATTGATACTTATTTAGATTATTTAAATGATGATGAGATGAGAATTGTTTATATTAGTAGACCTAATTGTCCTCATTGTGTTAGAGAAACACCTATTTTAAAAAAAGTTGCTGCTGAAAATAATTTAACAATTTATTACTTAAATACCATTGATTTTTATGATGATTCTATTGAAGATTATACAGAAGATGGTTATAAATTAATAAACTCAACGGCTGAATTTAGTGAGGGAATTTCAACTCCAAATATTTTAATAGTTCAAAGTGGTAAAGTAGTCGATAGAATAGAAGGAGAGGCACCAGCATCTGATTTAACTGATTTATTTACAAGAAATGGATTTATAAATGAATAATAAAGTTTATAAATTAGCTAGAAAATTTAAAAACAAATATTTTGGAACAATTGCTTTTCGAATTAAAGCTCATAGCAAGGTTATAGATAAACATCTAAATGATTCTGAAAAACTATTTTATGTTTTCTGTGGGCAAAAAGGTTATTTAAGTCGAGAAATATTTTCTAGTTGTGTTGTAGCTCTTACTAATGAAAGAATATTAGTAGCTACAAAAAGAGTAGTGTTTGGTTATTATTTAACTACTGTAACTCCTGAATTATTTAACGATTTAAAAGTTCAATCCGGAATCCTTTTTGGAAGAGTTATTATAGATACAGCTAAAGAAAAAATCGTGATTTCTAATTTAGCCAAATCCTCATTAAAAGAGGTCGAAACAGCAATTTCTACTTATTTTTCCAATCAACAAATAAAAATAAACAAAAAAACTAAAGAAATGGAATAATTTTCTTTAGTTTTTAATATACAATTTTAACTATAAAAAGTGCATAAATAAATAAAAAATAACTAATACTATTAAAATAAGAACTTTGATAAATTTTGAAAATAAATTGAGAAATAATTCTAATTTTGCTATAATAAAAATAGAAAATAAAAAGTAAAAAGAAAGGAGGATTTATGTATATACCACTTTATAATAAAACAACTTATACCTTTCTATCTAGTTTATTAGAAGTTTCGGATTTAATTACTATTGCTAAAGAAAATAATTTAGATAGCATTGCAATTTGTGATGATAACTTATATGGAGCAATGGAATTTATTAGAAAATGCGAAGAAAATAAGTTAAATCCCATTGTCGGATTAGATTTACATGATAGACTTTTATTTGCTAAAAATTATCATGGTTATCAAAATTTATTAAAACTTAGTTATTTAAAAAGTAAAAGAGAATTAGATGAAAATGATTATTTAACATATAAAGATGATTTAATTTGTATTCCACTTCTTGATATTTCCTTAATATATGATGATATTTTTTATCCTTATAATGATTTAAATAAAGATAAAGATAATGTTATTTTTTTAAAAAAAATCCTTTATAAAAACGAAAAAGATTATGAAATTTTAAAATATTTAGAACTTTTAAGAGATAATTTAACAATTGCTTCTGATTATGAAAATAAAATTGGTTATTTTTATCAAAAAGATGAAAAAATTAATCAAAAAGCCTTAGCAAATACTTTTAAATTTAGTCAGATGTGTAATCTTAAATTAGAAAAATTTAATCTTAATTTAGCTATTTATGATGAAAATGTGGATGCTAGTCTTTATTTAACTAATTTGGCTTATAAAGGTCTTCAAAAAAGATTAAATGGAAATATCTCGAAAGTTTATTTAGATAGATTAAAACATGAGCTTGATGTAATTATTAAGATGGGCTTTGCTAATTATTTTTTAGTTGTCTATGACTTTATTAAATATGCTAAAAATAAAGGAATTTTAGTAGGACCTGGGCGAGGTTCGGCTGCTTCTTCTTTAGTTGGTTATACGCTTGGGATTACTGATGTTGACCCGATTAAATATGATTTGTTATTTGAACGGTTTTTAAATAGTGAACGAATTACGATGCCAGATATTGATACTGATTTTCCAGATATTTATCGAGATGAAGTAATTTCTTATGTTAAAAATAAATATGGTGAAAAACGAGTTGCTAGTATTATAACCTTTGGAACCATGGGTGCTAAGATGTGTGTTCGAGATATTGGTAGGGTTATGAATATTCCTCTTAAAGATAATGATAATATAAGTAAAATAATTGGTAATCGAAAAGATAAATTAAAAGATATTATAAAAACAGATTCCAAAATTCAAACTTTAATGCAAACTGATAATAAAATTAAAAAATTAATGCAAGTTGCAACTTCTTTAGAAGGAATAAAGAGACATACTTCAATACATGCTGCGGGAATTATTATTTCAAAAGTTGATTTAGATGAAATTGTTCCTTTAATATATGATGATTTTTTGGCTATTTCTGGTTATGAAGCTTCTTATTTAGAAGATTTAGGACTATTAAAAATGGATTTTTTAGGAATTAAAAATTTAACCACGATTATGGAAATCGAAAAAGATATTTTAGAACATGAACATAAACAAGTAAATTTTCGAGATATTCCTCTTGATGATAAAGAAACGATTGCTATTTTTAAAAATGCTGATACTAATGGAATTTTTCAATTTGAAAGTTCTGGAATGAAGAATTTTTTAAAGGAATTAGAACCTAATAATTTTCTTGATTTAGTTAGTGCTATTGCTTTATTTAGACCTGGTCCAGCTCAAAATATTCCTTTATTTATTAAACGAAAAAAAGGTCTTCAAGAAGTAAATTATTTTACCAAAAGTCTAGAAAATATTTTAAAACCAACTTATGGAGTTATTGTCTATCAAGAACAAATTATGCAAATTGCGGAAGTTATTGCAGGGTATAGTTTGGGAGATGCAGATATTTTAAGACGAGCAATGTCTAAAAAGAAAAAAGAAGTATTAGAAAAAGAAGAAGAGCGATTCATTAAAGGGGCTATTAAGAATGGCTATGAAGAAAAATTAGCTAGAGAAATTTACAATTTAATATTAAAGTTTGCTTCTTATGGTTTTAATAAAAGTCATAGTATTGCTTATACTATGGTATCTTATAAAATGGCTTATTTAAAAGCACATTATCAAAAGTATTTTTATGTAAATCTTTTAAATAGTGTTATTTCCGATGCTACAAAAACGAAAGAATATATGTATGAAATAAAAAAATATAATATTGTTATCTTAAAACCTAATATTTTTACAAGTGATTGTTGTTATAAAATTATCGATGATAAAATTCTTTGTCCTTTCAATATTATTAAAGGAATTAGTAAAATAGTTTGCAATAAAATAATTGAAAATCGGGATTCATTTCAAGATATTTATGATTTTTTTGCTAAAACTAATACTTTAACGAAAGCCAATTATGAAGTGTTAATTCAAGCTGGGGCTCTTGATGATTTTGGTTATACAAGAAATACTTTAATTTCTAATTTAGATAGTTTGCTTAATTATGGTTCTTTATGTGAGGATTTAGACCCATCCTTTGTTTTAAAACCAGTTCTTAATATTGTTCCTGAGTATAATAATTCCTTTTTAATCGAAAAAGAAAAAGAGTTATTTGGTTTTTATATTACTAATCATCCAGTTTTAAATTATAAATTAAAAGAAGAAAATATTGTTAATTTAGAAGATATGGATAAATACTTTAATCAATTTGCTAATTTTATTGTTATGGTCGAAAAAACTAGAGAAATTATAACCAAGAATAATACTAAAATGATGTTTTTTACTGGAAGTGATGAAGAAAGAGTGGCTGACTTTACAATGTTTCCTAAAACTTATGATTTATATTTCAATCTTCAAAAGGGAGATATTATCAAGGTTTATGGAAAGGTTGAAAAACGAAATGGTTCATATCAAATAATAGTATCAAAAATAGATAAAATGATGTAAGGAGAATTATGAAAAAAACAAAAATAGTTGCTAGTTTAGGCAAAGATACGAAAGATTTAGATGTAATTTTAGAAATGGCTAAAAAAGGGGTTGATGTCTTTCGAATTAATTTAAGTTATGTGAATTTTACCGAATGTGATGATTTAATTGCTAAAATTAAAAAAGTTGAAAAAAAATTAAAACGAATAATTGGTATAATGTTAGATATTGAAGGACCAAGTATTAGACTTGATAAATTAAAAGAAGACGATGTTTTTTTAGCTTTAGATAAAGAGGTTAGATTTTATAATTATCATGTGGTTTGCAATAATACTCAATTATCAACTAATTATCCGAATTTAGTTGAACTTGTTGAACTTAATGATTATATCTATCTTTCATCAGGTAAAGTAAAATTAGTTGTTAAGGAAATTAATTCAGATAATTTTGTTTGCAAAGTTGTAGAAGAAGGATATATTAATAGTAATCAAACAGTTTATATTAAAAATAGTGCTAGGAAACTTGATTTTATAAGCGAGACTGATAAAGAAAATATTTTATATGCTATTAAAAATAATATTGATTTTTTGGCTTTGTCGTATGTTCGGGATGAACAAGATGTTTTAGAAGTTGTTGATATGTTAATTGAAAATGGCAATGAAAATATGTCAATTATTGCTAAGATTGAAAATGAATTAGCTTTTTCTAATTTAGATGAAATTTTAAAAGTAAGTGATGGTGTTATTGTTGCAAGAGGAAATTTAGCGGTTAATACTTCATATTATCAATTGCCATTTTATCAAAAGGAAATTTTAAAACGAGCAAATGAAGAACAAAAAATAGGTCTTGTTGCAACCGATTTATTGAAAAGTATGATTACCGAAAAAATGCCATCAAGAGCTGAAGTTTCTGATATTTACAATGCTGTTTTTGATAAAGTTGATGGTTTAGTTTTAGATTTAGAAACAACAAGTGGAAATGACCCAAGTCGTTGTATAGAAGTTTTAGAAAAGGTAATTTTAGAAGCTGAGAATAATTTTTCATACCATGAAAATTTGGAAAAAACGTTTAAACAGGGAAAATTAGATGTAACTAAGGCAATTGCTTATTCGGTTGTTGATTCGGGATTACTTTTAAATGCTAGTTGTATTTTAGCTAATACGATGAGTGGCTATACTGCAAGAAAGATTAGTAATTTTCGACCTAAAAGTCCAATTTTAGGTTTAAGTCCTAATTTAAATACAGTTCGAAGTTTAACTTTAAATTATGGAATAGTTCCAGTCCATGTTAAAAAATTTAATAATACTGATGAAATTATTGCTGAATGTATTTTAAAATATAAGGAAATAATGGATTATGAAGTAGGAGATATTGTTATTATTACTGGTGGTTTGCCTTTAAATAATAAAAATACGGATTTTATGAAAATCGAAAAAATTGTTGATTAAATCCTAAAAATATTGTATTCTTAATATAAGAATAGGAGATTTGATATGAGTAATATATTAAATAATTATAAAAATTATCAAAGAAAAGAAGTTGACAAATTGTCAACCATGGGGGGGGTATAGTACTTAAATATCAAGTAAATCCTTTGAACTTAAGAGAATAACACTTAAAAAATTGGTAAGAAAATTACCAAGTTTTTAGGTGTTTTTTAAGTTTATTTAGGAGGATATAATGAGAAATAAAAATTTAATCTTAGTAATTTTAGTAATTGCAATAATAAGTATTATTTATATAAAGGTAGAGAAAAAAATTAATTTTCAAAAAGAAGTAGGAAAAGCAATTATAAGTAAGCAAGAAGTAAATGCCGGCGAAGAAAACTATAAAGATGCAACTTTAAACGGAGCAGACCCAGTTATTAGTGGTAAGTTAATCCCTGTAACAATTGATAAAAAAGGGAAAGTAACATATGCTAATATAAAAAAAGGATGGTACAACTATCAAAATAAAGAGTGGGCCAATGCAGTTATACTAGTAGATAATCCAAGTTTAAACTATAAAGTTGGCAGTGAAATAAAAGAAAGTGATATTGAAAGCTATTTTGTTTGGATACCAAGATTTAAGTATAAACTATGGAATGCCAGTCAAGCGGATGGAGTTTATACTATTGATAGCATAACTGATGATGCAAATTCGTTAACGTCATATCGAATGATTTTTGGAAATGCAAGACTAATAGAAATAGAATTTGAAGATAATAAAACAACTAAATCTGAAAATAAAGAAAATGGAGAATGGTTAACCCATCCAGCTTTTACCTTAAATGGAAAAGAATTAAATGGAATTTGGGTTGGAAAATTTGAAACTGGCTATAATCAAGGGGATTCTGGAAAGCCAATAACTGATACTAAAAGTTGGAATAAAGTGGGAGCAGAACAAAATACAGAAGCAAGTGATAAAATCATAGTAAAGCCAAATGTTTATTCATGGAGAAATTCAACAGTTTCCAATTTCTTTAAAAGTGCCTATAATTATGAGCGAGATTTAGATAGTCATATGATGAAAAATATAGAATGGGGAGCGGTTGCTTATTTATCACATTCCTTATATGGAATAGGGAAAGAAGTCAATGTAAATAATAATAATCAGGTCAAAACAGGTTATTCAGCAGTTATTGGAACTGATCAAAGTAATTATCCTGGAACAAGTGGAAATACAGAAAAAGAAACTTTGCCATATAATACTCCAACCGGGTATCTTGCATCAACAACAGGAAATATTACAGGAGTCTATGATATGAGTGGAGGTTCAAGTGAATATATGGCTGCTTATAGAAATTTAGGAAATAATTGTGCTGCAGATGCAAATGGCATATTGAGAGGAGATTGCAGTGGTTTTACATCTGATGAATTAACAAAATATGCTGCTTATTTGGATAAATATGAAAATTCAACTATATCATCATATAGTAAAAGAATCTTTGGAGATGCAACAGGGGAGATGGGATCATTTTATGTATATTATGAAAGTAGTAATTCTTGGTATCATAATTCTTGGTATGCTGACTTTTCGGATTTTATTGATATTACAAATCCGTGGTTTACTCGTGGCGGTGCAAATAATAATGGATTACTCAGTGGTCAGTTTGGATTCTACCGGAGTAGTGGTACTGTTTCTTCTGGTGCAACTCGGCTTGTTCTTGCCAGTTAAAATTTGAAACAAAAATATAAAATAAAAACTTGAAAACAGACTAAAAGTATTGTATGATTAAATTATGATAGGAGTGCTTGTAATATGTTAAAGAGATTAAATAATTATAAAAATTATAATAAAAAAGAAGTTGACAAATTGTCAACCATGGGGGGGGTATAGTACTTAAATATCAAGTAAATC
>CANQMV010000043.1 GCA_947625085.1 uncultured Bacilli bacterium | reverse complement strand
GTTACGAACAGATGTAACAGCTTCTGCTGAACGAACTTCGGATAGTAAAATCCATTTGGGATTTTGTCGCATACAACCAACTAAAACATCACTGTATGATGCTATATTATTAGTTTTCATGGAAACAATATCACGTTCTGGAAAGATTGCATCCAAGTGCAATTCAAGAGTATCTTCAATAGTAATTATTTTTTCATTAGTTGCAGTATGACTAGCTAAATATTTAACTAACTCAGTTTTACCACTACCAGTTTCTCCACTAACAATAATATTGCAATGTCCTTTAACACATTCAATCAAAAAATCATGAATAGCGGCAGTAATATATTTTTCTTCAATTATTTTTTCTTTTTTCAACCGAATTTTAGCTGGAGTCTTCCGAAATACAGCTGCAATTCCATTTCTTGCAATTGAATCATGAATAAAATTCATACGAAGTTCAGATGATTCACTATCTAAAAGTGGACTTGCCATATTAAATGTTTTTCCCATGATATTAGCACATTGAAAGGCTATTTTTTCCATCAATTCATTATTAATACCAGGATTTTCAACTCGATAAACACCTTTATCAAGTGATTTTAACCAAACTTGACCGTTATTACTATAAGAAATATCTGTAATATTATCATCATCAAGATATGGCTTTAAAGAACCAAAATCAATATTTGAAAATAAATTTTCATTAATCTCGGTATTAGTTTTATTTTGATCCATTTGAGGATTTAATTCGTAAGCATTTATACTTTGATTCATAAAGTGAACCTCTATTCAGTACTTGTATCTTCTTCTGGTGTATCTTCTTCAAGAACAGTAGCCTGAGAATTAATATATTGTCTTATAGTTTCACTTGTTACAGTAATTGGAGCTTCTTCCCCGTCAAGTTGTAATGAAGTATTTGTTGGAACTAAAATAATTTCTGCATTTCTTACATATTCAGCTTTTCTAAGTAATAAGTGAACTTCTTCTGTTACTGCAAATATAATTTGACTTGGAGTTCTATCTTCCGTTGTGGTTTCAAATACATGATGTCCTGTTGAATCTTTAACCGCAAGAATTTTAACATTCTCAACTAGTTTTCCAACCATTAATAAGCCATCTTCTCCGACCCCTTTAAAATAAACATCAACATAATTTCCAGGATACATTGAGTTACCATAAGTACTTTTAATATCTACTGAAAAGTTATATGCAACATAACCATCTTCTATATCTATCAAAAATGAATCTGGTAATTCTTCTTCTCTAACTAATTGACTAGAATAAAATAAACTACCAGTAGGAATTGTTGCATTTACATTAGTATACATTCCTAAAATCTGAGTATTTTCATTTGTTAATACATTACCTTTAATTGCAGATTGAGGAATTTCTAAATATCCAATCATATCTTTAGTAATTTCTGTTCGAGGGGCAATTGTTTGAAGTGCATAAGGTATTCTAATAGGACTAGTTGCTTGATTTACTCTCCAATTATAGAAAAAGTAAAGTACTAAAACTATTAAAATAGCCGCAATAAATGTAACGGTATTTTTATTAGCTAAAATTTGTTTTAATTTTTTCATATTTTCATCCTTCTTTCTTCTTTTTAATTAACTATTATCAACTTTTTCAAATATAGCATCCACTTGATTGGCAATTTTAAAATCTCCAGCATTATAAGTCTCGACCCTTGAATCACTTGAATTATAAGTACTAAAGGTTTCAATTTTAACGCTAACTTTAGGTGGATATTCTATAACTTCTTGAATTGTTACTCGATAACTTTTATTATTATTAATATTTTGAGCATATCTTCTTAAAAAACTTTCTACAAACACATCAGCATTTAATTTTACTTCCCCAACTAAATAATTACAGTTATTTATATTTTGATTATTAACTCCGTTAAGTAATACTATATTGTATTGATTTTTATCATCAAAAACTAACCGACCTTCACTATCTTTTTTAGTTTCTTTAGGACAAACGTAAAATCCTGCTCGATATGATGCTCTATCAATTGAATCATACATGGCAGCCTCAACAGTATTTCTAACTAAGTTATAGTCTTGCTGATTAGTAGTTGTAATATTTCCAAAAATATTAATTAACACTAAAGCAACGATTCCCATAACAAACAAGAAGACTGCCCACATTGCTACTTTCAAATGCCACCTCCTACTATAAATCATTATATATCAATTTTTATCCATTATCAAGAAAAAAATGATTTTGTTTTTATTTTATTTACCTAAAACTTTTTTACTTAGAAAAATCAAAAGATAAAATTAACTTAAATAATTTTACCTTTAAAAAATTTAAATTTTTAATTTTTTCTTGAAATAACCTATAAAATTACTCATTTATATCAAAATCCATAAACCATTTAGTTGAATTAGAATCAGTAGTAGTTATATTTCTTGAAAAATCACATATATACTTAGCATTTTCATTAAAATAACAATCCTTACCTAAAAAACTACTATTATCTTTATTATCATTTCTTATATTAGAAATATTTTTCTTATTTAAGTAATATAAATACATATAATTATTATTCCAAAGGTCACTTTTAATTATATTTCGAAAATCAAACTTTGAATTCAAAAAATTATAACCAACTTCTTTTTTTTCAATAGTTGATTCTAAAAATGGGTCATTTAAATCAATTTCTCGGTAAGTAATTTTTTCATTTAATAAATTTGGAACATTAAAAGAACAATTTTTTAAATTTAAATTCCATTTTCCATCATAACCTAAATTTTTCAATTCTAATTCTAAAATACCACTTGCTGATTGCATATCAATATAAAATTTTCGCCCTCCTTGAAGTTCATTATTCCTATTATTACAACTTTCTACTTGACCATTTTCCATATTTAAACAAACTTCTTTTAAAGAAAGACCTAATTTCCATGACTCAAAGCAAGAAACACTTGTATTTATTTTTAAATTACTACCATTTAGATTAAAATTTGAACTACTATTTACTGTACAAAAATCACCACTTTCATTTGCAATAATTTTTTTCTTATTTTTATCAAAATGTTCAATTGAATCATCCGTATAAACTAAATCTTCAAGATTCGTTTTTTTAGAATCATAAGTAACTTTTAAAGTAGCCTTTGTCTTTTTAATATCATATAAAGAATTCCATTCATTTAAATTACTTGTTTCTTTTAAATAATTTTCTAAAATTTTATCTAAATTCACTTTAAGATTATAATTAAAATACCAATCTCTACTTTCTTTTTCATAATAATTTAGTTTATCTAAAACTTCTTGGTAGTCATTTACAAATTTAGAATATAAAAAAGTATATTCACAGCTATAATCGGTACTAATATTAGCATCTACCTTAAAGCCTGCTCCATTACTAATTATAAAATTATTGGCGTTTGAGTTAATATCATTAACTTTTAAATTAGCATTATAGTTAGTTTCTAAGCACCGTTTCGTATAATAACTATATTCATCTACTTGGCAGTTTTCATAAGTTGAAGTGTCAAAAGTTTCACTGCCACTACAAGCAAGAATTGTCTTATTTTTTACTTGTTGACTATTACTATTAAAACTACAATTTTTAGCTTCCCTTAAACTATTTGGAGATGGTAAAATAATTGCTGATTTAACTGGTAAAACCCAACTTATAGGAAGCCAAACATTATCCATAACTTCATAATAAGTTAAATTAGAATAATTTCCTGAACTTTTATTTACAACACTATCAAGAACATCATAAACTTTTCCAAGAGAAAATTTATTAAAATCTTTAAAACCACACAAACTATTACTACATTTTTGATAATAACTATTTCCTTGAACTACTTGAACTTGAAAAGTATCTATAATTTTAGTTCCATTTGTATATTTATAACTACTACCAAAGGTATCACTAATAACTTTTTTATATGCACTTAAAGGAAAACTAACTTTCTTACCTGACTTTGTCACTGTTAATATTAATACATATCCATTAGAAAAATCTTTAGTTGCTAATTTAGTTTCTGAAAAAGTAAAAGCAAAACCAACCTTTTCATAATAAGAATCTTGCTTAATTAAGTAAGTATCTAATCCCGAATCTAAATTTCCAAGCAAAACGCCTGTTGCATAAATATTATAATAACCACTTTTAGTAACAGGAACTGCCTTTAAGCTATACTGATAATTACTATTAGAAGAAAAATTATTTACAGAAACCTCTTCTTTAACTTCAAAATTACGATTATCCCCTAAACTAGCAAAACCTAAAATACTTACTTCTCCTTGGTCATTTTTAGAAAGACTAGTAACTTCATAATTATAATTTTCCCCTAAAGCCAAAACATCTTGACAAGAAAACATAAAGAAAAAAACTAAAATTAAACCAAACTTCTTTTTCATAAATTAAAAACCACGATCCTTCTTATTTTTCAATTTATGTTTTACACCACCAACAATTAAAACAACTATTAAAAGACTTAAAACATAAAAACTATATTTTTTTAGAAAATATTTTGGATTTTTATTATCTACTTTCTTATTAATCTTATATTTTTCTAATTCTTCTTGAAATTCTTTTTCCGTAATATCATATTTACCATACTCACTACAATATTTAAAATCTTTATTTTCTAAACATTCTTCTCTTTCAAAAAAATGATTATAAAAAGGTAAATTGATAGTTTTAGTTAAAATTAAATTACCAGAACATAAATTTTTAGTATAAGCAAGTATTTCAATTTCTACTACTTGGTTATTTAAAAAATTATTTATAGAGGGATTTTCTAAGGTAAATTTTTCTTCACTATCTTTAATTTTTACAAGCAAATCTTCATTTAAATTATGAGCTGTAATTGTAAACCTAACATCGCTTTCAATATTTAAATTATCTTCTTTTTGATAAGTATAGGAAAAAGTAACCTTATTAGCCAATTCTTTAAGTCTTTCAAGTTCAAGAGTTTTACAACTTGTTAATGCTTCAACATTTAAAAAATTAAAAAACATTATAAAAACTAAACTATAGATAACTCTTTTCATACTACTCCTCTATTCTATATAAAAATAATATCAAAATTTCAAAATTTTTACAATAAAAAGTAGCATTTCTTTAAAAAATAAATTATCTATAAGTTTAGTATTATTAATTATTACTATTAAATTGGTAATAAAATTGTAACTTTAGTTCCTAGATTAATAGTTGATTCATATCTTATTTTACCTCCATGAAGTTCAATTATTTCCTTTGATAAACTAGTTCCTAGTCCACTGCCATTTTTTTTAGTTGTAAAAAATAAATTAGTAACATTATTAAGAGTTTCTTTATCCATCCCAATCCCATTATCTTCTATAATTATTTCAAAATATTTTTTTAATACTTTAGTTTTTATTTTAATAATCATTTTCTTCTTTTTTAAATCAAAAGCTTCACTTGCATTTTTTAACATATTAATTAATACTTGTTTAATTCGATTATAATCAAGATTTAAATATAATTCATCATCAGGTATATTTATATTTATTTGAATATTATTTTCTCTAAAAAATAAATCAAGTGATTTTATAACTTCATCAAGTAACATATAAATATCAACAATTTCTTTATTAATTTTTAACTTTGTATATTCTAAATAATCATCCATTAAAGTTAAAGTTCTTTCAATTTCTCCTTTTATAATTGGAATATATTTTCGAACTTTCAATTCATCTTTTAAATCTAACATATCAAGATATCCTTTACAAACAGCAATTGGATTTTTAATTTCATGGGTTAATTTAAAAAGAGATGTTCTTAAAACTTTTTCTTTTTCAAGTTCTCTTATAGCAGTATTTAAATTCATAATTTCTTCTCCTCTCAATAAAAATATAAATACTAAATAACTACTTAAATAAAACACAAACATTTTTATAAAAACATCTAAAAAATTAATAAAAAAACTATTCGCATTAATATTAAAATAAAAAACTTCAATTGCTAAAGTAATACTCTTTATAAAAACAAAAATATAAATTAATAAGTTATAATTCATAATTTTTTTATTTATAATTAAATAAATAACAAAGTAAAGAGCATACTCAAAGAAAATAAAAAAAGGATTATAATTAAAAACGTTAGTGTAATAAAGGAAAATCAAGATTGATAAAATCATACAGGTTAATTCTTTTCTTTTTAAATAACTAATTAAAAGAGGAATATTAATTAGAATTAAAGATTTTGAATAATCATGTAAAAGCAAAAATAAAACTACTTGAATAATTAATATAAAACTTAAAAAGATACTATCATATTTTTTTTTATAGTTGTTATTATAAGATAAATTAAGTAAATAAATTGCAATTGGTAGTAATAAAATACTTAAATTTAAAAAAATATATATCATTACATCACCCAAGTTTATTATTTCAAATTATTTTGTCGAATTTTGTCGAAGATTGTCAAAAGAAAATAAAAAATGACATAATTTAACGTTTTATGTCATCAATATATTTTTTTAATTGTTTTGAATTATTACCTAAAATAATTTTTAATTGATTATCAATCTCTACTATTCCTTTAGCTCCCATTTTTTGAATTGCTTCTTTATTTACTTTGGAAATATCTCGAAGAGTTACTATAAATCTTGATAAATTATAATCACTTGAAACAATATTATCTTTGCCACCTAAATACTCTATTAATTTATTAATTTCTAATCTAGCATCTTTATGAGTTGATTTTAAAACTGCTAATAAAATTATTAAAAAGATTAAAAAGATAATAATATATTTTCCCATTTAATCACCACCTAATTATATGAAAGTAAAGTTACTTTCTCTTTCGTTTTTTATCTTTATTTTTAGAAGTATTTTTAGAAGTATTTTCGGTATTAAAACTTTTATAATAAAAATATTTTACTATATATATAAGTATAAAAGGAATAAGTCCCCAAAGATAAGAAATAGTTTTAAAAAGAGCAAGTGATTCTAAAAATATAGTTACTAATGATAAGAAAATAATTAAATATTTATATATCTTTTTTAATAGATATTTTTGATATTTATCATCGTTAGTCATTAGTTATCACCGTACCAATTTGAATGCCATTTAAAACTTTAATTAAATTTTCTTGATTATTAAAATTAATAACTAAAATATCTTTTTGATGTTCCATACAATCTTCAATACATTTTAAATCCATAACTTTTATTTCTTTATTAGCTAAGACTTCTTGATGAGTTAATTTTTTAAATAATTTAGCATCATTATATTTATTAGGGTCTTTATCATAAACCCCATCAACATTAGTTAATTTTATAATAACATCAGCATCAATCATAATTGCTTTCATACTTGCTGCCGTATCAGTTGAACAACCTATATGACCAGTTCCCCCACTAAAAATAATAACGGTTCCTTCTTTATATAATTTTTTTAATTCTGTATCGCTATGATATTCAATTAATTCATGAAAATCAAAAGGTGAAGAAATTACATTTTGAAGATTTACTTTGGAAAAAGCGTCTCTTAAAGCAAGGGCATTCATTGTCGTTCCAAGCATGCCCATTGAATCAGCATTAATTGCTTCCATATCTTGGTTACTTCTTCCTCTAAAGAAATTACCACCCCCAACAACGATTGCAATATTTACTCCCATTTCATGAACTTTTTTTATTAAGTTAGCAATTTCTAACGTTTTTTCTTTACAAATATTTTCATGTTCACTCATAAGTGATTCACCACTTAACTTTAATAAAATATTTTTATACATTTAAACCTCCATATACTCTTTTAAATAATCAAGAATTTCTGAATTAATATCCTTAATATCTCTAATTTTATCATCTTTAATACAATTAATATGTTTCCAGTTATAAAGATTAGCTAATTCAATATAAGCAACTTCTGAATTTTTTAAATGTTCTTCACTAAGTTCGTGTTCATCAAGTGAAACTCGATTTTTTTTAAGTTTAGCAGCATAAGTATAAGGAACATGTAAAAAAATTGTCTTATCTGGTTTAGGAAGTCCTAAAAGCCAAAACTCTAATTTATCAATCCATTCATACATATGAAATCTTTCTTCATCATTTTTAATTTTACTTCCTTGATGAGCCATATTACTGCTCACATAACGGTCAGATATAACAAAATAATCATCATCTAAATATTTTTTTATCTCGGACTCATTATATTTACGGTCAGCTGCATAGTATAAGGAGGCAACTTTAGGGTCTAAATTAACCGCTCCTTCCGGAAACCAACAATCACAGATTTCTTTTTTACCAAGATATGGACCTCCAACAATTTTTCCAGTTGGGCTTTCATAATTTGGAAAAGTAATTCGAACTGCTTTATAACCTAATTCTTTTAATTTTTCAACTAATAATTTACTTTGGGTTTCTTTTCCAGAACAATCCGTTCCTTCAATTACAATAAATTTTCCCATTATTTCCTCCTGTATAAAACATGATTATATTTTATTCCATCTTCTTCACACTCTTTAAGGATTTCTCTTTCATAATTATTTTTGTCAAAACTTGGAAAATAAACATCCGCATCATGCGTTTTCTCGACTTCAGTTAGATAAAGTTTGGTTGCATATTGTAAAAATTGCTTATAAACGCTTGCTCCTCCGATTATAAAAATTTCATCTAAATCTTTATATTTTTCAAGGACTTCATCTACTCCATGTAAAACTTCAACTTCTTTTGGAAAAGTTTCTAAATTAGTTTTGGAAGTTAAAACGACATTTTGGCGATTTTTTAAAACGCCAGGTAAAGATTTAAAAGTATTTTTACCCATTACTACTACATGATTTAAAGTAATATCTTTAAAAAATTTTAAATCACCTTTTAAATGCCAAAGTAAAGCATTATTCTTACCTAATTCTAAATTAGCTCCAACACAAGCAATCATTGATACTTTCATATATCCTCCTACTGAGTAATTTCAAATTCAATTTTTCCATGATGTTTATAGTTTTCAATTTTAATATCTTTAAGAGCTCTTGAATTATCAAATTTATAAAAGTCTTTAATTTCAGGATTTATCCATAAAGTTGGAGCTTCATAATCTTCTAATTCTTTACCTCTTCTAATTTGTTCTTTAATTCCATCAACTTGATTTACATAAATATGCGCATCTTTAATACTCCAACATAATTTACCAGGTTTTAAGTTGGTAACTTTAGCAAGTAAACTAAGTAAAACAGCATACTGTGTAACATTAAATGGTAATCCAAGGGGAACATCACATGACCTTTGATGAACTAAACAATTAAGATGTCCATCTGTAACATCCCATTCACTAGACCAAACACAAGATGGCAAAACAGCTGTTTCTAAAAATTCATTTTGCCAAAGTGACATAACCATTCGTCTATCTGTTGGATTATTTTTAATAGTATCTATTAAATTATCTATTAAATGATATTTTTTAACAATATAACCATAGGCTGTTCCAATTGTATGGGCATATTCTACCCCTAACTTCTTTTTAACTTCTTTTTTTACTAATTTACCATTTTCTAAAACATTTTGAGAAGCCGTCCAAACTCCTTCATCATCAGTTTCCCATTCATCCCAAATATGATTTCCTCTTTCTTGTAACCATCTAACATCATTACTTTGTTCTTGATATATCCAAAGCATTTCAATAATTGCATTTTTAAAAAATACTTGCTTTGTTGTTAAAATCGGAAATTCTTTTTCTAAATCAAATTCAAAAGTATAAAAAGGAATTTTAATGGTATTAACTCCCGTTCGATTTTGAACTTCTACTCCATGTTCTAATATTTCTTCACAAAGTTTCAAATAATCTTTATCAAATTTTGACATACACACCTCTTAAACCATTATAACATAAAAGAAAGTATAATCAAGAAAATAAAATTTGTTTTATATTATATTTATGCTATAATGGAAATGTTAGGAGTTAATGTATGAAAAGTATAAAAGTAAGCATCATTGTTCCTGTTTACAATGTTTATCCTTATCTAGATAAGTGTTTAAATAGTTTAGTAAATCAAACTTTACAAGAAATTGAAATTATTATTGT
>CANQMV010000042.1 GCA_947625085.1 uncultured Bacilli bacterium | reverse complement strand
TAATGTCTTGATTTTTGTGTTGGTTTTGATATCAACATTTTTTTATTTTTCTTTTGCACTTTCCTATTATATAAAAAAAAGTAAACCTATTGGTCTACTTAATTATTTTTTTAGTTTTAATTCTTTTTCAGCAGGTTTTTGAACTCCAACTCCATCTTCCCAACCAAGATTTGCAAGTTCGCGGAGAATGCTTTCAGCTTTTACAGAACGAACCATTGCAAAGTTTTCAGGATTAGGATTGTTATTTTGATTTACATAGATTGGAATTCCTCCGGCTAAATATACCATTTTTAGAACTGCTAAACTATCTTCAACAACCGCAACTCCTTGTAAGTCTGGTAAATCGAATAAGTTTTGAATTCGAACTGGTTTACTGTTTCTTTCTCGTCTTTCCCCATCAATATGTTCACGATTATGGAAACGAAGACCATAATGTTTTATATTAGGATTAATTCTTCTAATAGCATCTCCCTTAGCTGCTAACTCTCTTCCATTATCATCATCTATCCCATTATGAGCTGTTAAACTTATTAATCTTTCTCCAAAGATATCATATAAATCGTTTACGTTTTGTCTAACATATGGAAACCAGTTTCTTTCGTGATAGATTAAATCATAAGGAATTTTTCCTTCATTAGCATCTTTTTTACCATCAGCTTCAAGAGTAGCATCTCGCTCTTCCAAAAACATTTCTTTTTGAAATTTAGCTTCTTCTAAGGCTTCTAAAGCTTCTAGTAATGGAATTCGGTAATACTCATCAAAATCTGTATAAAGTTTTGGATTACCAGTTTTTATTACATCGTTTCGATTAATATTAAGTTCTTTTAATTTAGGTATTTCATGATTTTTTTGGGCTCTTTTAATTTCTTTTAAAATTTCTTCATATTGGTATTGAACCATTGTAATAACTCTTTCTTTAATTCTTAATCTTTGAGAACTAAACTGTGGCCAATTTCTTTCTACATGTGCATTAATAAGTGGTGATGACCTAAATAAGGTATCATCATTGTCCAAAACAACTAGTTTTAAATTTTTAAATTTAATCATATTCAACTCCCCTTTTGTTCTTGTATTTTATCATAAATTAATGAATTTGTCAATTGTTTTCACTCATAAATGGACAGTCCTAAAAATTATTGCTATAATAAATATAATTAAAGGAGACTAATTATGAAACTTTTAGTGAGTGATTTTGATGGAACTTATTTTTTAAATGAGGAAGATATTATCCTTAACAATGAAAAAATTCATAACTGGCGGTTAAATGGTAATTTATTTATGTTATCATCCGGTCGAAGTTTTAAATCTTTAAAAGAAGTCTGTCAAAAATACAATATTGAATATGACTATCTATCTTGTTGTGATGGTTCTATTTTATATGATAATAATGATTTAATAATTAATAAATATAATTTAAATCCGGAAATCTTAACAAAATTTTTAACTTTAAAAAAATTAGCTAAAATTGAAAGAATTCAATATTCTTATCCCGATGATTACTATAGTGCCCCTCTTGATAAACCTTTAATTGGATGTAATATTGTTATTTTAAATCAAGAGATTACTAAGAAATTTAAAGAAAAATTTTATAATTTACAAAAAGAATATAGTGAATTTGATTTTTTAGCCTATGCTCATGATGAAATTACTTATTTTTGCCTAAAGAATAAAGGTATTAATAAAAGTAGTAATGTTACTTTTTTACAAGATAATTTAAATTTAAATTTTCAAGATATTTATACCGTCGGCGATAATGAAAATGATTATTATATGTTAAAAAATTTTAATGGTTATTATATTGGTGAAGTTACTAAAAGAATTAAAAAAGCTACTATTAAAGGTTATACTTCTGTTTCGAAAATGCTTGATGACATTGAAAAAAGTTTCTAAATTTTAGAAACTTTTTACATATTTTTTACTTAATTCTTCAGAAGCTAAAGCACATTTTTGAAGATATTTTTCTTCGTCTGATATTTTACCAATAACAGCATATATTGGACAACCATCAAGAAGAAAGTCAGTTCGATAACCAATTGCTTCGTATTCTTGAACATATTTTGGAATTGAATCACAAAGATAATCTAAGTTTTCTTCATCTATTTTTAAATAAATAATTTCATCTTTAGTTTTAGCCATATTAATTAATTTACCATTATCATCAATATAGAAAAATTTAGAATTGATTTCAACAATTGCTCTTTTAGAACTAAATTTATAACCAAAATCAAAGATAGCTGGAATTACTAAAGTATTAGTTTTATCAATATAACCAAATTTAGCATTAGCAATTTTTACTAAAGCCCGATTTTCCCCAAAATTTTCAGCTCTTTCATATATAGCAGGAATTACAATATTTCCATCAAGGTCCATAAAGCCATATTTATCATTTTCTTTAAACCGCATCATGCCATCACTTGCCTCGTATATAGCTTGAAATCTTCTTTTGGTAATTTCTTTGCCAAAACGATTTACAAGTCCTATTTCTTCATGATGGAAATTAACAATAAAGTTACCATGTTCATTAGCATTTCCCATAATTGAAAAATCTTTAGTTTCAAATAATTTTTCTCCCGTTGGTAAGATTACACTTGCATAATTTACTAAATTATTATTAGTATCAGTTTCGGTTTTTTCTACATAAGCAAGATTATTAGTAAAATTACCACCTATAGAATTTGGAAATTTAGCAATAGTTTTTCCAGTTTGATTAAGATAAACTGTCTCTTGAAAATCACTTTCAAGTCTTGATATTCCATTATAAAAATTACCTATTTCTTTAAATTCATTGCCTAAATTTACTATTACCGTTCCAAAATGGTCAATATAATATGAGTCTGTACCAGAGGTTACTAAAGCCCTACCATTTGAAAAATCACCTACTAAATCATAAGTACAAGGAATTACTTCTCTTATTTTAGGATTAGAATCTGGTCCTTCTTTTCGAATATATCCCCATTTACCATTTTTCTTTACTCTCGCATATCCTTCAAAAAATTCACCAACTTCTTCATAATTAAATGCAATTTCTTCACCATTTTTACTAACAAAGCCCCAAATAGAACCTTTTAAAACTTTAGCAAAACCTTCTTTAAAGTCAGAAGCGAAATCATAAATTGGTTCAATTATTTCATCTCCATTTAATGTAACAAAACCATATTTTTCCTTTGATGTATATCTATCTTTTACTTTAACCCGTCCAAGGTCTTCATGAAAAGGAAATAACATATCATACTTAGAAATTTTTGCCTTAAGCATTAAATACATATTTTTTTCCATAACTATCTAAAGTTAATTTTAAAGTTTAAAATTAACTAACCTCCTCGGGCAAATATAATATCACGTTAAAGTTAGAAAAATCAAGATAATTATAAAAAAAAGAACAAGTAATTTACTTGCTCTTAACCATTTATTTGATTCATTACTTCTTCAGCAAAGTTTTCTTGTCTTTTCTCAATTCCTTCGCCAACTTCATATCTTACCATATCAATTAATTTAGCATTATTATTTTCTAAATATTTTTGAACGGTTTCTTTATTAACGGCTTTAACAAAAATTTGGTCTAACAAACATACTTCTCCATAGTATTTACGAACTTTACCAACTAAAATATTTTCGATTTTATCAGCTGGTTTTCCTTCATTTAATAGTTCTTGACGCATAATATTTTTTTCTTTTTCTAATACTGTATCAGGAACATCGCTTGCGTTAATATAAAGAGGATGCATTGCTGCTACATGCATAGCAACATCTTTAGCAACTTCTTCATTTCCACCTGAAATTTTAACTAAAGAAGCAATTCTTCCACCCATATGTAAATATGAACCAAAATTTTCAGAATCAGTTTTTTCGAAAATGCTAAATCTTCTAAAACTAATTTTTTCACCAATTTTAGCAGTTGTTTGAACAACTAAATCATTAATAGTTGCCCCATCAACTTTAACTTCTAAGGCTTCTTCTAAAGTTTTAGCATTACTATTTAATAAAGCTTCTCCTAAAACTTCAACAAAATTTTTAAATTCTTCATTTCTAGCAACAAAGTCAGTTTCACTATTTACTTCTAATACAACGGCTTTATTACCTTTAATAAAAATTTGACTTAATCCTTCAGCAGCAATTCTATCACTTTTTTTACTTGCTTTAGCAATTCCTTTTTCACGTAACCAATCAACGGCTGCTTCAAGATTTCCTTTAGTTTCTTCAAGTGCCTTTTTGCAATCTAGCATTCCAGCACCAGTTTTTTCTCTTAAAGTTTTTACATCACTAGCACTAAACATAAGTCCTCCTCTATTTTAATTCTTGAAGTAATTCTTCTTTTTTCATTTTTGAATAGCCTTTAATACCTTTTTCTTTAGCTAATTCTTTTAATTCCGTTAATGATAATTCTTTTAAATTAACTTCTTTATCGCTTTCTTTTGTTTCTTTTTTAGAAGTTTCTTTTTTAGGTACTTCTTTTTTAACTTCAGTTACTTTCTTTTCTTCAGGAACTTTTTTTTCTTCACTAACTTCTTTTTTAGGTTCTTTTTCTTTCTTATCATCTTCACTAACAC
Source organism: uncultured Bacilli bacterium (assembly GCA_947625085.1). GTDB lineage: Bacteria > Bacillota_I > Bacilli_A > RF39 > UBA660 > RUG591. The sequence goes on along the minus strand of CANQMV010000042.1, from coordinate 5,635 downwards.
AGTCAACAATTTCATTTCCATTAACGGTTGCAATTGCATTAGTTAATGCATTAAGTACAACTTTTACAGCACGAACAGCATCATCATTACCTGGAATTGGATAATCAAGAACATCTGGGTCAGCATTAGTATCTACAATTCCAAAAGTTTTAATTCCAAGTTTTCTAGCTTCACGAACTGCAATTTCTTCTTGTTTTGGGTCAACAACAATCATTGCTTTTGGTAATTCTTTCATATCTCGAATACCTTTTAAGTATCTATTTAATTTTTCGTATTCTTTATTTAATAAAGCTACTTCTTTTTTAGGTAATAATTCAAAAGTTCCATCTTCTTGCATTTTTTCAAGTTCTTCTAATCTTTTAACTCTTGAACGAATAGTCTTAAAGTTAGTTAAAGTTCCACCTAACCAACGTTCTGTAACATAATACATTTCGGTACGAGTTGCACATTCTAAGCAAGCTTCATTAGCTTGTTTTTTAGTACCAACAAAAATAACTTTACCACCGTTTTCTACTATTTCTTTAAGAGCTTCATAAGCTTCTTCTAATTTTTTAACGGTTTTTTGTAAATCGATTATATAAATATCATCTCTCGCTTCAAAGATGTATTCTCCCATCTTTGGATTCCATCTTCTTTTTTGATGTCCAAAATGAACACCGGCTTCTAATAAATAATTCATTGAAACTACTGTCATATTTTTTTCTCCTTTTCTTCGTCAATTAATTTCTTATATTCTACCAATTTGGCAGGATGAATATAAATTCATTAATTTGTTTATTTTAAAGCCTCAAGTAATTCAGCTTTTTTCATAGTACTATAGCCTTCTATTTTTTTACTTTTAGCTAATTCTTTAAGTTCAGCTACAGTCATACTAGTTAAATCTTTAGTATTTTTCTTAGAAGTTTCTTTCTTTACTTCGGTATTTTCTTTTTTAACTTCTTTTTCTTCTTTAGTTTTAGTTTTTACTTCTGGATTCTTTGCAATCTCTACTAATTCTTTAAAAGCATCCATATCATTAATTGCAAGTTCAGCTAACATCTTACGATTAACTTCAACATTAGCTTTAGAAAGTCCATTGATAAATTTAGAATAACTAATTCCATTTATTCTACAAGCAGCATTAATTCTTGTAATCCATAATTTTCTAAATTCACGTTTTTTACTTCTTCTATCACGATATGCATAAACTTTTGAATGCATTAATTGTTCTTTAGCAGATTTGTATAATCTATGTTTACTTCCAAAGTAACCACTTGCTTCTTTTAATACTTTTTTATGTCTTCTTTTAGTTTGTACTCCACTTTTAACTCTTGTCATTTCTATCCCTCCTTAAACATCTTAGATTATATCTCTTAATCTATTTTGATCAGCCTTTGATAAAGATGATCCCTTTCTATTTTTGCGATTAAGGTCAGCATTTTTCTTACCAGTATTATGTCTTGAACCTGGACGACCAATCTTAATTGAGCCACCTTTTCTTATTTTTAATACTTTTTTTGTACCTTTATGTGTTTTTAACTTTGGCATTTTTAACATCTCCTTTTCTTATTTTTTTGGTGCAAGCATCATTGTCATAGTTCTTCCATCTAGTTTTGGTTCTTCAGTAACAACTGCAATATCGCTTAAACGTTCAGCAAATTTAAGTAAAACATCTTTTCCTAAATCAGTATGTGACATTTGACGTCCTTTAAATCTAATCGTAACTTTGATTTTAGCATTTTTAAGTAAATATTTTGTAACTTGCTTTACTTTTGTTTCAAAATCTCCAACATCAATTACACTACTAAGTCTAAATTCTTTTGTTTCACTCATATTCGCTTTTTGGCGTTTAATATTTTCTTTTTCTTTCTTATTTTTTAAATAACGATATTTGTTGTAATCCATAATTTTACAAACTGGAGGATTACCATTAGGATTCATAAGGACTAAATCAAGTCCTGCATAATTTGCTAAAACTTGAGCATCTTTTAATGGTTTAACTCCTACTTGTTCTCCATTAGGACCAATAACTAAAACTGAACTAGCTTTGATTTGTTCATTAATCAACAAACCATTTTTTCCGTTTGCGATACAAAACACCTCCAATATTTTAAATTTAAAAAAAGTAGATAGAGAATCCACTTTAAATACACTAAAAAACATATAAATTATTATAAGCTTAGGCATTTACCCATTACTTTAAGTAATCAGGTGGATTAAATCTCTTTCCTTTTTCAATTTACGTATAAGATAATACTTGATTTTTCTATATTTGTCAAGCAAATTAATGATTATTTTCAAAATATTTATTTAAATATGTATCTTCATCACTAAACTCTATATAATGATTACTTTCTTTATATAAATTATAAATACTATTTACAACTCTTCTTTTATTAAATTTAAAGTTATATAAATATCTTTCTATTAAAAACTTATCATAATAATATTTTATATCTTTAATATTTTTAATTATTTTAAACATCAAAAAAATACTCATTAAGAAAAGATTTAAATTATGATAATTTAAAATACAAAAAATAATTAAACTAATAGTTGTTATAATTGAAATAATTGCTGTTATATAAAAACTTTTTAAATATGATAAGAATTTATTTAATATTAAATTTAAAAGTCTTCCTCCATCAAGAGTTAAAATTGGTAATAAATTAAAGATTAAAATAGTTAAATGATAATTTTTTATATATTGATATTTAAAGAAATAATTAAGGATTAAATAGGTAATTATTTGGGCAAAGGGCCCAGCAAGTAATATTAGTATTTCTTTATTGATTGAACTATTTTCATATGTTTTAAATAGGGTTTTTCCTCCATAGGGATAAAAGGTTATATTTATAATTTTCCAGCCTAATAGATATCCCATTAAAGCATGTCCTAATTCATGGAAAAATAAAAGTAGGAAGATGAATGTAAATTCTTTAAATAAGCCACTTAGTACTATTAAGAATAGGAAAAGGTAAAAGGTATTATCAAATTTAATTTTTAATATAGTCTTCAAATTTTAAGTATTCCTGCTCTTTTTCAAAAACTAAGTATAAGTAATTATCAATTGTTTCTCCTAAATAGTTTCCTTTACTAACGTAATCGTATAATTTTACATTGGGATTTTTAATATTGGAATACCATATATCAACTCCATCTATTCCTTCTATTATAATGCTATATCCGTAATTTTCAATATCACCGATAAAAACAACAATTCCATTTTCGATAATTGGAACTAAATAGGAATCGCTAACTTCTAATTTGTAACCATCTAAGTACTGATTATAGTTTTTGTATTCTAATTTTTCGTTAAATACTTCTTCAGTATCTTTGGTATCATAACTTGGTAAGATATCTCCAAAATATTTGTTGTATAAATTATTAATGTATGCAAATGATATATTGTCTTTGAATATTTTAGTTTTAACGAAATCTTTAAATTCAGGTTTTTGTTTCATTACAATAAGGCAAATGATAACTAAAATAAAACAAACTAAAATTTTATTAAAAAAGCTAACTAAAAAGTTTTTTTTAGGCTTAGGATTTTTTTTATTTAAAAATTTACTAACTGAATCCATCTAATCACCACTAAATTATATGTTAGATAAAAAATATAATAACAAAAAAATTAGGAACAAATTCCTAATTTTTAATCTTATTCAAATATTATTATTGAGCAGCCTTAGTTGCAGCCTCAATATGTAACTTTAATGAATAGTACATCTTGCTAAAGTTATCTTGGCTATAAACACCTGCTTTATTTACAGCATCAGGTGCAGTATCGTTTTCACCATGGATTTGAACATCATTACTTATCCACATACGTAATTCATATTTATGAGTTGTATTTTCATTACTTCCACCTGTAATTTGACCAACACCAAGTTTTAATGAAGTTGCTGCATCAAATGTATTAGTAAATGATGTTCCACTTTGGTCTTCAAGTAATTTACCAACAGTCGTAGGAGTACTAATATTATTTGTTGTTAATGTGCTTGCTGTAGCACCTTCATCACCTGTTAAATATAACATAACATCATAATTACTAAGTTTAGTTGTATGAGTTTCATCTTCTGGTGCATCACCTTCTAAAGCATAAATTGTATATTCAATTGGAGATGCAGCAGTATTATGTCCAACAACGCTAAATGCTAATACACTATTTGGAGTTGTATCATTTTTTAAAGCCTTACCAGCGTCCAAACCCATTGGGAATTGATTTACTAAGTTAATTCCTGTACCTTCTGTAAAGTTAAAGAAGATAGTACCAGTTGTAACTGTATTGTTTTCTTCACCAACTTTTGAATAATTAAAGAAGGCAAATGATACACCAACAACAGCAACAACAAGAATTGCTATACCAATTATTGATAATAATACTTGTTTTGACGAATTTTGATTATTCATATTCATATCCTCCTTTATTATCCACCAATACCTACTTCGCTACCAGCAACGATTTTAACTTTTAATGAGTAAAATAAATCACTATAAACTGGTTTTGAATCGGCATTTCCTGTAACACCAGAACTTGCTCTACTTGCTCTATAAGGAGCAGTGCTATCAGTATCTGATACTTTTAAAGTATCTTTAATCCACATTGTTAATTTATAAGCATTAAATGTATGCTCACCTTTTTTCAATGTACCAGAAGCAATCAATACACCAGCGGTTCCTGGTTCTTTTTCAAGAGTGTGATCGCCACCTGCAGCATATCTTGTTTCAACCTTTCCTGTGCCAGTTACTGGATAATCTCCTTGAGACTCAGCACTTGAATTTCTGGCTGTAGAATCTGTTTCAACTAATAAACCAATATATTCATAAGAAAGTCTATCTTTTTCTACATAATCAGTTGGTTCTTCATCAACTTCAGTTCCAGCAGCGTTTGTAACTGCAGCAGGGTGTTTTCCTGCAGGTACATCACCAGCAATAACATATACTTCGTAATTGATGTCTTCTAGACTATCAGGAATAGTTGCATCAATACCGAAACCATACTTTTCTTTATCAGGTGTTGCTTCCCCTTGTTCATCTGTCTTTGGTTCACTATTTGTTAATGTCAAAGGTGTTCCAGATTCTGGCAAACCAGTCTCTGGGGCAATTTGACCACTTGGGTTTGTAATTGGGTCATCGAAATCAAATACGATACTACCAGTTGTGATAACGTTGTTTGTTGTTCCTGTTCTCGAATATGTAAAGAACGCGAATGATACACCAACTACTGCAATTATTAAAATAGCTATTCCAATAATTGAAAATAGTATTTGTTTGGAATTATTATTTTCCATTTTTTCTCCTTCCTTTCAATTTAAAAATACGCCAAAAATTTGCCAACTTATATTTTGACAAAAAATCACGTATTTTTATTTTCTATAGATTTAAAGTACTGCGTATTTGAATACAAAGCACTATTAAAATTAGTCAAAGCTAAAAACTTTGAAAAAATTGTAACAGAAAATACACTCCACAACAATAGTGCATTAACAAACATATACACTCACCTCTATCTATATTACATTTTCATGATAGCATATCAAAAAAATTTTTGCAAGACAATTTTTTAAAATATTACATAATCTTAATTCTCAAAGTAAATACAATTTTTACTATATCAGTTGCATTTACTTTGAGAATAAGTATTGTATTTACT
>CANQMV010000041.1 GCA_947625085.1 uncultured Bacilli bacterium | reverse complement strand
TATTCTATATTCTTATGACACTTTTCTTAATTTATAGTGTTATTATTTTATGACATTTTTTCATATTATCTACATAAAAAGATATCTTAAATTTTTTCTAAATAATGATAAACGTAAATATAAATTTTATCATGTAAATTTAGGTTTAAAATAAATTATTAATATTTATAACTTTTAATTTTTAAAATGTAAGTCTAATTTAAATTATATAAATATGCAATAATTATTAAAAGGACAAATCTATTTATTAAATTGTTATGATGAAAAATATAATGATTATATGAAAAATCCAGTAAGTGTATATTCAACCAAAACCCCCTGACGGAGCCGAAAGGCTCCTTTTTTGGCGTATATATGGGCTTTTTTGAAAGTCAAAATTGATTTAGGTAATATTTAGGTAATATTTTTCAAAAAAAAAATAATGGTAAGCCAAAATCGACTTACCATTTTTAGTTGTTTTTTATAATGATATAGATATATCATCATCATTTTTTTCTTCATAACCTGTATCAATAATTTCTTCAATTTGAGTATCAATATTTTTTTCTTCTATATTACTTTTGTTTATAAGATTAACTATATCTTCTAATCTACTTTGATACATATGAGAGTAAGTATTAAGAGTTTCGTCTATTTTAGAATGTCCTAAATATTTAGCAACTAAAGTAATATTAGCATTGTAATTAATCAAAAATGAAGCACAGGAATGTCTAAAATCGTGAATCCTAATTTGTTTTACTCCTGCTTCTTTACAATTTTTATTTTTTCTTGATCTAATTTTATCTTTAGGAATAGGCATATCATTTCCAAATACAAACCATTCTTGACTAAAATTAGCAAATTTTTGACAATGATAATATAACTTCTTTAAGTCTTTTAACAATATATCGTTAATAGGCAAATCTCTATTACTATTTTGTGTTTTAAGTGGACTTAATCTATAATTATCTATACCATAAATTGATGGTATTTGTTTATGAATTTTCATAATCTTATTATTAAAGTCTATATCTTTCCATTGTAGCCCTCGTAATTCACCTTTACGAAGTCCCATAAAGTATAGAGTTTCAAATAGTGGTCTATAAACTATATCTTTTTCAACTGAAATAAATTTTTTAAATTCTTCTATTGTGAAAAATTCCATTTCTTTTTTTAATTCATTTGGATTATTAAAATTCGTCATTTTATTATAAATTGGAGTAAAGTTTAAATCATACCATCGTGTACCAAAATTTAGAATTGATTTTATAAACTTAAATAAATCATTTTTATATGTTGTAGAAAGTGATAACTTATTTATTTCTTTTTTCCACAACTCAAAATGTTTTATATTTAAATCACTTAATTTAATTTTCTCTAGTAACTCTAAATACTTAATTCTATCACGATAAGTTTGCATTGTAGTTTCTCTAACTTTATCGTTTTGATAATCATAAAATGCGTAATATAAATCTTTAAATGTCATATTTTTATAATTTATTTTTTCATCTATTGATAATAAAAATTTCCTTTCGGCTTCTTGGGCTTCCTTTTTGGTCATATATTTTTTTGACCTATGTAATCTATTAACACCATCAAGACCTTTATAATAAGTAGAAAAATACCATTTTCTTCCATCTTTAGTTTGGTCTTTTAACTTTGCTTGAAAAATCGCCATAAAAAATCACTCCTTTCGCTTTAAATTCCTATTTCAAAATCGTCTTTATCTTTTTCTTCGTTCTTCTCATAATCATAATTATCATTATTAATTGCATCAGCTAAATCTCCGTAATCTTCCAAGTTTTCCTTTGGCTTTACCCTACCCAAGACTTTATCAATGGCTTTGCACATTTTTTTAAATAAATTCTTCCATTTATTTATTTCTTTCTCTAATTTTAGTTTTAATGTATCTATATTACTTGATAATACATTAACTAAATCACTTAAACGATTTATTTCTTTCTTTTGTTCTTTAATTATTTTATTTTTCTTGATTAATTCACTATTATTTTTAAAGGTTTTATTTTCTTCAGTAAGTTTTCCTATTTGAATATCTTTATTAGAGTTATCTACTTCTAATATATCTACCTTATCCTCTAATTCTTTTGTGTAGTCAATTATCTTAACTATATCTTTTTCCTTATAACCTACTAACTTTCTTTTAGTTGGGTTTAATAAATCCTTATCTTTACGATTTTCGATATTTTCAAGAGCATTTTTAGAGTTTTCTATAATCTTTAAGGTATTTTCCTTTTCTTTATTTAATTCCTCTAATTCTGCCTTTTTCTCGGCGATAGCATAATCAAGTTTAGTTTGACTTACTTTATTAGTTCCTATATCGCCACGATATAAATTAAAACCTCTTTCCGTAATAAATTTATTAAAATCATTTTGCATAGTATGAAAAGATAACTGACCACCTCTATCTTTCCAAAATTGGTCGCAATTTAGGAATTTACCTTTTACTTCTTCATAAATGATATTTCCTTTATCATCACGCAATAGTTTTGGAACAATAACACTTGATCCATCTTTCTTTTTAACTTCCTCTTTAACTACATTTCCGTCTTTATCTTTAACGAATTTCTTTCTTTTTACCTTATCTACTATTGGCATAAAATATGCTTGTAGGTGTGGTGTATCTTCGTCATAATGTATTGTTGCTAACAAGATATTTTCTTCCCCTACATACTCTTTCAAAAAGTCCATACACGAATCGAAGAAATACGATACTGCTTTAGGTATATCATTACTTGATTTAATATCAGGTACTAATACCGCTTGACCTTTCTTATCGCCATTATGATAAGTCCTACCACTATCTTTAAACTTCATACCTAATGAGATAAAAAATTCGGAGCCACTCGTAAAAGTTACTCCGTTCAGTAAATTGGTACTCGGTTTGTTTAAATACTCTATATTATTATTTTTTAAAAATTGTTTAACCTCTTGGTATAGATTATTTTGAGTAAGGGATACATAACTATAATTAAATTGAGTTCTCTCTTTATCATAATTACCTGTCCCTTTTCTATCACTCATTTCTTTACCTATATTATATAAATCTGCTTTTTTATATTTTGTTGCTACACGAACAACTTGTTTTCCATCATACATTTAATTCCTCCTTTGCTGTACTTCTTTAGTCTTGAGGTCATTTATGACCTATCTCACTAGGGCATAACCCATTCGTGAGTTTAGGGAGTTCCCTAAAAACCCCCTTTCTTGTTTTACGCAAATGCCTAATCTTACGAAAAGGCAAATGCTACAAACAAGTTAAACAATAACTATCTTCACGATACTTATTGTTTAATAAATTATTAAAAAATCAATTAAGATATTTTAATAATTGTAAAAATATTCACTATCGCCACTTTCATTTTTCTTACGAAAAACAAAACGTGCCTCGTTCATTTTTTACTAACTTTTTAGAAAAAAGTTACAAAAACTTAATTGTCGTAATTCGGTTCTTCATATTTTGCAGTATATATTCTATCAGTAGCTGTTCTTTTAGGTGTTATATGAAGTCCCTCTTTTGCTAAATTTTCTAAATTATTATTTAACAGTTTTCCAAATGCCGATGGAGTAACTTGTAAGTTTAACTTACTTGTTATCTCGCTTGCGGTGAAAGAAAACTCTTTTTGTTTAATTGCATAATTTAGAAAAAATAATAAATTAGGATTTAGTTCTTCCGTTTCTTCTACTCTCTCGAATATTAGATTATCGTTTCTTTTTAAAACTAAATCAAACCCCTCATAATCTCTACTTTCGTAATTTAAATATAATTTATTTTTAATATTTAAATCTTGTTTAAGAGTAATTTTGCCATCTACTGATCCATCAATTGCTGTACTACCTAATGAAGTATTATTTTTATTAAGATGATGAACTAAAAGAATTGTAAAATTATATTTTTGGCATAGTTCCCTAAATTTTGGTATTACCACTTGTCCTATATCTTGATAGTTGTTTAAATCATACCCACTATTGAATCCAATACCACTAAACATATCAATTATTACAAATCGACCATTAAATTCTTTTGAAAAGTCATCAAAATTTAATTGTAAGTCCATCAAGTTTAAGTTCTTTTCTTTAGGATTTTGTTCTATAAATTTAAAATTATCATCATTAAAATCTAATTTCATTTTATCTATTCTATCTACCATTTGCCTAGAATTCATTTCTGTGCTAATATATAAGACGGGAGATGGAATTGTTCTAAATCCTAGAAAAGTATTGCCTGTCGCAATAGAGTAAGCAAGTTGTAGTGCTAATAATGACTTGCCAACTTTTGGTCTTGCGACTAGGCAATATAACCCATTAGATTTCATTAGGTTATCTACTATGAAGTCTTTTTTTAATGTCTCTTTACGCATTTCACTTATACTTTTCATTGTCAGTTCCTTTCTAGTCGCTTATTTCTTTTGACATTTTTTGTAGATAACTTATATTTATTTTTAAATAATTGACTACTTCGTTCATAGGTAAAAACCTACTAGGAAGTAAATAACCTTTATTAATTAAATCTACTTTAATATCGTTTTTTAATTTAATAGCATTATTTTTCCCTAAACCCGTAAGTTTTCTTAAATCGTTTAAATCACACCATTGTTTAGAGATTAAATCTAAAGTTTCTTTTGCATTCATTTTTACCTCTCTTTCTATTTTTATAGATATTTTCTTAAATACCTATGATGGTTTTAGTGTTCCCAACAACTCCCTTTTAGGATGTATATATAGTTTCCTACCATATATGTAACGAGGATTTTAGATGATCCACAACTCTCGTGCCAATAGAGATATTTGCCTAGCATTTATTTAACGAGTCGGCATATCGGCGATTTCCAACTCTATTTAGTTTTTAAATGGTGTTAGTTGCACCATTTAGTTCAAGTATATAACCTTTTTGAACCGATGTCAACACTTTTTGAACTAAAATGTGCAAAAATATCATTTTTTCTTGCCTTTCAGTGCAAAATAATGTATAATCAGTAGCGAAAGGAGTTAAATTTTTTTATGAATGAAGATAAAAAAACAGTTGGACAGTTGATCACTGAGGGTAGAGAAAAAGCTGGTTTATCAAAAAACCAACTTGGTGAACTAGCTAAAGTTAGCCATACTGAAATTGCAAGAATTGAATCAGGTGAAAGAGAAATACCTAATCCTAAAACTTTAAGAAAAATAAGTAAATTTATTGGTGTTAATTATAATGATTTAATGTATGCTTCAGGTTTAGGAGCTCAAGTTAGTCCATTAAATCCATATTTAATTGAACACTATACTAAATTAAAAGGTGAAGATTTAAAAATGGCTTTAGATAGTATTGAAAGTAATATTAAAAATAATGAAATTGTAATAACTTCATTAAAAAAATCAGTTGAAGAATCGAAAGATGAAGAAAAGAAAGAAGTATTACTAGATACAATAGAAGATCTAGAATATCAAAATGAAACTAATAAACATATTTTAGATTTACTAAATAGCCAAGCAATAAAGGAGTTTAGAAATGGTAAATAGTATAAAACGATTAAATAAATTCCAAATAATAGGATTATTAATACAAATTATATCTTTTATTGGTTGTTCTTTTAAAATAGATGGTTTTACAAATTGGTTTTGGATTGGTACTTCTTTATTAATGATGGGCGAAATATTTTTTACTGACTTTTGGGGAAAAGAAGGTAAAACTCGTTATAGAAAATTAGATAAAAAACGAGATAAAAATCTCACAAGAAAGACAACAGAATTTATATTCTCTTTAGTAGTTATTCAAGCTATGATAATATGTTTAGCATTTATAATTGAATTTTGGGTTGTAGATTTTTCTAAAAGATTTACTACTATTATAGGAACATTAATACTTACTACATTGTGTTTAATTATAATTTTAATGGTTGTTGAAAAAACATTTAGACAAGTGGATCTAATAGCAACACAAAATGATAAAATTAGAAAATGACACCAATGACGGCAAAAAATGGGTGTACCCCACCCAAAATTACCCGTCATCCCGTCATAAGTCATTAACTATCAATTAAAAGTTGATAGTTTTTTTGTTCTTTCAACAACTAAATAATTGATAAATCCCTACTTACACAATACAAAAAAATAACCTTTTATCTTTAAGGTTATTTTTATAAAGGAAAATACAAATCTTTTAATCAAAATCATTATATGAACTAGTTATTTTATATTCACCTGAAATGACATTACCATTATTTTTATTTATAGTTATTTCATATTTAACTGTATTGTTTGTCGTATAAGAATATGAAATATTAGAATTAGCTGTATAAACAGTTATTTTATCTTCATATATGCTAAGAGTTTTCTCTAAATATTCTTTTGCATTGCTGTCAAATGACGAAGAATTTAAATCATCTTTACAAGCATTATAACTATCTAAAGATAATTGTTTTAATTGTTCCAATCTTTTAATAGCGAACTCTTCATCTTTTTTCTTTAAAGTTTCTTTATCTAATTCTATAAATTTACTAGTTTCATAGTCATAAAATAATTTTGTAGTTTCTTTGGTATCTCTACTATAAAAATTAAATAACAAACCACTAGTGTATTTAACAACTTTTTTTATAGAAAAACTATAATTATAGACATACTTGTGTTCATAATCATAATAAGAATTCATAGCTAAATTTAAATAGTCATCAGTATAATTCTCATACTCGTCTTTTAATTGATTTCTATATTCATCTAAACTCAAATTTGCCATCTCTAACGGAGTATCATACTTATCTAAATTTTGATGATCTTTTAAATTATAAGAATAACAAATATAATTTAAATATTTTTTAGCAACATCTTTTCCACCAAAGAATACAACAGGAGTGAATATTAACTGACTTGCAATTATTGCACCTATATAAATCAAAAATATAGTACGGAGCGAACTAAATGATTCGCCATCAAATTCTTTATATTTTATGAATCCATATATATCTCCTGCAAAATACATTAAGAAAATAGCAATTATATTAACAAGCCAAGTGCTTTGAATCATACTAGGAATAAGAGTGTAAGTATAATGAAATCCTCCAACATTAAAAGGAACAATGGCACCTTTAATCATAGCCGCTACAATTAATATTAATGATATTATACTAAAAATCTTATCTTCTTTTTCTTTTGATTTAAATAATCCAACATAAACCATAAATAGATTATAAATAAGTATGGCAAAAGTAGCAATAAAAATACTAGCAACTAAACTTTGGTCTAAAACACCATTTCCACCAATTAAACATAAAAAGTAAATAACAACTAAAGCAAGAAAAGCTATGCATCCGATTATCTCGGCAATAGGAATTAAAAATACAATCATAAACTCACCTACTAACTAACTTAAAGTATATGGATCAGCTTTAGTTCCTGTACCTTTGATAACTGGGGTATTTTTATCTAAAACTACAACTGGTCGTACTCCTTGAGCATTAGTCATACCTGACATACTTCTTAAATCACTTATCATTAAAGTATATGGAGTAATTGAAGAATTTGTGTATGCATTACCACTTGTTTTTCCTTGAATAGCATAATATACACCATAATAAGCATAAGTTGAATTTTCATCGTTTTTTGCTCCACCTTTTTGAATAAAAGTCGTTGCTAGCCAAAAGTTTTCATTGCTGTTACCAAATGCTAAAGATAATTTATCTTCTTCTTTAATTATGTATTGGTAAACATTAGTTGATGGTATATAATTATCTGTTAAAGATTTGGTATCGCCTAAAACATACCCATCTTCATTATCATTACTTGGAACATATTTGTTTTTCTCGTTTGTAATAGAAAATTGTGTACCAAAATTAGTATTTCGCGAACTTTCATTATTATTTGCTAATGCCTTTTTAATCAAATCAATTTTTTCTTCATTAGATTTATTACTTAAATCAAGACTATATTTTTCACTAAAAACATCATAACCAATTATTTTTATAATATCATCATAGGTCATATTTCTACCTGATGTTGCATATTCGCCTTTACTATAAATATTTGATATGGCATTTAGTTCATCAACTATATTTAAGTATGCCTTTCCGCCATTAAATGTATAATTATTATTTGTACTTGTTTTTATAGGATTTTCCGTTACTAAAGTAACTATACCATCATCAATACTTAAAACTCTCCATACTTCTCTGCCTGTTGTTTTAAATGTTTGATCTTGTTCAAAGCCTGTTTTGTCTTTTGATGAAGTATATGAGTTGTCATTACCTGTATTATAAGAAACATAATCTCCTACTTTTACTTTTGATGATAAAAGTTCTTTGCTTTCATTACCTTTATCATTTACTTTTTCACTTTCTGTTTTACCACATCCTGTTAAGCCTATAACCAAAATTCCTATTAATAATATGCTTAGTATTTTCTTTTTCATTTTCTCTCACTCCTTAATTTTTTAATACATACATATATTTTATCATTTGTTTTTTATATTGTAAATTATCTATTACAATATTTATCTTTTTCATAAGTAGATAAACAATAATATTCATTATCTATAATGTTAATATCTTCTCTAAGGTATTCTTCTCCATATAATGCTTTAACTAATTCATCATCATATATGTTTAACTTTTCACGAAGTTTGGGATTATTTTCGGTTATGGACGCTAATTTATTATAGCAAGTGTCTATTATTTCATAATATTTTAATACGTTTTTATCTATTCTACTAAATATGGTATTTTCCATTTTATCAACTTTATCTAATTCTTTGATTAATAGATTTCCATTTTTGCATTTAATTTTAACACCACCCTTATTATCGCTAATTAATATAATACTATCGTTTTCTTTTAACTTATAAACATATTCCATTTTTTGCACACCTCTTTTCTTAAAAGCATTATATCATACTTTAGTCAAATATGCATACTTTTAGTAATTTTTTAAATGCTAATGGGAAAATTATTACAGGTGGTAAGTATGATAGATAGTAATTTAAAATATTGTAGAGAAGAACTAGAAATGACACAAACTGAATTAGGTTATATATTTGGTGTTTCAAAAGGAACCGTTTCTAATTGGGAGAATGGTTATAATGTAATTCCACTTAAAAAATTAGTTAAGTTTAGTAACTACTCAGGTTATTCTTTAGATTTTATTTGCGGCTTTACTCGTGATGATTCTAAATTTGATAAAGCAATTAAAATTGATAAAAATAAAATTAGTAAGAAGTTAAAGGAATTAAGAACAAAACTTAATCTTACTCAACAAAGATTTGCAGAAAAATGTCATATACCTCAATCAACTTATAGTCATTATGAGATAGGTTATAAGTTAATAACTACTATGAATTTATATATAATTTGCAAAACTTATAAGATTTCTATGGATTGGTTTTTTGATAGAGATAATACAAAAAATAGCAAATTAAAAAGTGAGAGTATGAAATGAAATTAATCATATTCTCACTTTTTACTTATATGTTTAATGAATAACAATAATCATATACATTTAATTCTTTATTTATTTTAGTATTTATATCTTCATTTTCAAAATCATACTCAAAGATATTAAATAATAATTCTACTGAAAACATTTTCTTTTCTAACTCACTTAATTCCATATAATTAGCTGAAATCAATGTTAAGGTTTGATATAAAGCAAAGTTAGTTATTACTTTATTATAATTTGGATCTAATTGTTCTAACACTTCTTTTAATAATAAAATAAAACTATTTATATTATAATCAGTTTTAAATCCTAAATCTTCTAGTATATGTATTGCTAATCTTACCTTATCTACCCCTTTTAAAAAATCTACATCCTTAACTAATTTAACAACTTTTTCCATATTATTACTCAATAACATATTTATACTCCTTTCATTTATGCTATTTTAAGCAATTTTCTTTTAAATGCCGTATAATAGATTAAAAGTATGTCTTAAATGCAAATATGAACAAATTAGATACCTTTAATCTCATTTTTTGGCTAAACTATTTATCACTCTAACAAGTGAAAAAATCAAGAACATTTTTATTAAGAATTTTTAATATACTTTATATCTTATATTTATCTTCTAAAAAAGTAAAAATTAGGTAATATTTAGGTAATAAAAATAGAGATTTTTTATAAATTTTTTTAAATCTTTTTAAAATAAAACAGCCAAAATTGGCCGAAAAATCGGGAAAAAATAAAATTTTAATCAAAAAAAATTTAAAAACTTCTCGCCCCCTGAAGGAG
>CANQMV010000040.1 GCA_947625085.1 uncultured Bacilli bacterium | reverse complement strand
CATTATTTTACCACCTTTTTTCTTTCATATTAATGATAACACAAAAAACACATAATTTCTCATGCGTTTATCCTGATTCCTATTTATTTGTAATTTACTTTTATTCTAAATTATGTTACAATGACTATATTAGGATAAAGGGTGATATGATGAATAAAAAAACAGTTTTATTTTTAATAAATGGTTTTGGGGTAGAGAAGAAGGAATCTTATTCAATTTATGATGCTAGTTTAATGCCAACCTTTGAAAATTTAATGAAAACACAGTTATTCTCAACAATCGATTCGCCGGTTAATAATTATTATGATGGCTATCGAAATATTAGTTTAGATGTTCAAGAATTATATAATTATAGTTTACTTGATAAAGATATTGTAAATAAAACCTATACTACTAATCAAACTTTAGTAAAATTACAACAAGAATTTACGACGAAAAATAAAAATTTACATATTTTTTGCTTTGTAGATACTAGTTTAAAAATTGTTGAACATTTAAGAGAAACATTAAAAGTTTTAAATCCTAACAAAGATAAAAAAGTATATTTACATTGTATAATTTCCAGTATGGAAATTGATGATTATAAAAAAATAGTTGAAGTATTCAATCATATAAATATGGATTTAGCGGAATATGCTCCAATTGGTTTTATTATGGGATTATCATCCATTGATAATGCTGCTAAAGAAGTAGATTTAAATTTCTTTTTCAAAATGTTTATTACTAAAGTTGGAGAAAAATGGCAATCTTTTACGCAAAAATTTGATGTTTTATATGGAATGCGAACAGCACCCAGATTTACGAAACCATTTATTGTAAATTCTAATTTTGAATTATCCAAAGATGATATCTTCCTTTTTTATAATTATGATAATATTAATTTAACTAATTTTATTAATATGTTATCAGGAATTAATTTTGGAAGTGAAAAAAATAATTTTTCTTATTATTCATTATTTGCAGTTACTAGTAATTTAAATATACCTTTTATGTATAATTTGACAACTGCTTCTAATTTCTTAATTTCAAATTTAGAAAAAATAAATGCAACAGGTTTAATCCTTTGTCATGCTGATAAAATACCTATTATTAATTATTTTTGTAATGGACTTAAAAATGAATCAAGTGAAACTGTTAAATTTGTTGATTTTACTAATTATGAAAATACACCTCTTCAATTACCAGGAATTATTAATCAATTTAAAAACGACTTAATAATTATTAATTATGAAATTGATACTTGTAAGAGTGTTGAAGAATTAAAAGCTAAACTTAAAATTATTGATGATGCTCTAAAAGCTGTATTAGATAATATGAATGGTAGTAAATATACATTAATAATTTCCTCTCTTTATGGGATGAATAAAGTTTTAACAACCGAAAAAGGGGCTAAAGCTCAAGTTATTTTTTCAAATCAAGTTCCATTTATTTTTGTTGATGATTTTATTACCAAAAAAGATTATTTAATTGCCCCAGGAACAATTAATGATATATTAAAGTCAGCTTATAAAAATATAAGACGAGATAGTAAATTTTCAACTATTGTTGAAAAAAAGAATGGATTATATAAATTATTTTTTAAATAGGGAATAAGAAGTTATGTATGAAAATATTATTTTAAATTTAAAAAAAATAATTTGTAGTATTTTACCAATTATTATTTTAGTTTTGATTTTAAGTTTTATTTTTAAAATAGATTTTAATACGGTTATTCGCTTTTTAGCAAGTTCTATTTTAGTTATTATTGGTTTAACTTTATTTACAACTGGAACAGATTTATCACTTAATATTATTGGAGAAAAGATAAGTAATAGTTTAATTAAAAAGAAAAATTTATTTCTTATTTTAATTACTTGTTTTTTTCTAGGAACTTTTATTACTATGTTAGAACCAGAGTTTTTAACGGTAAGTGATGAAGCTAAAGGAATTCCTTTAATTATCCTTCTTGCTTTTGTATCGGTTGGGATTGGTTTCTTTTTAATGCTTGCTATTTATCGAATTTTAAAAAAAATTAATTTTAAATATGTATTAATATCTGGTTATTTATTAATTTTTTTACTTTTAATGCTTTCAAGTTTTGATGTTATACCTTTTGCTTTTGATATGGCAAGTGTTACAACTGGAGCCATTTCTGCTCCTTTTATTTTAGCTCTTGGAGTAGGGTTTGCTTCTAAAAGTAGGAAACAAGGTTCAGAAAGTTTGGAATTTGGAATTTTATCAATTTGTTCAATTGGACCAATTTTAATGATATTATTACTAGGATTTTTATTTCATCCTAATATTGTTTATGATTCAGACCCAATTTTAAAAAAATTAAATTTTTTTAGTACTTTATGGATGAATTTTTATCAAGTTGTCTTTTCAATTTCCCCACTTATAATTTTATATCTTTGCTTTAACCATTTTCAAAAGAAAAAAAATAATCGCGAATTTAAAAAAATTATTATTGGTATTTTGATGGTTATTATTGGAATTACTTTATTTTTAACCGGAGGCGATGTTGGTTATTTTAAAATTAGTTATATGTTAGGAACCCATTTAGGAAATATAAATCATTTATTAATTATCATGATTGGTGGAATTTTTGGTTATTTTATTGCTAAAATTGAACCATCTTTAAAAGTCTTAATTAATTATGTAGATGAAGTTACTAATGGAGGAATTAAAGATAATTTTCTAGAACTTTGCCTTTGTTTAGGAGTTTCTTTATCGGTTATTTTATCCCTTTTTCGAGTTTTAAATGGTGAAAGTGTTATTGAATTTTTAATTCCAACTTATTTTTTAGCAATTTTACTTGCTTTTTTTACTCCAAATAATTTTTTAGCAATAGCTTTTGATGCTTCTGGAGTAGTAGCTGGGAATATGTCTTCTAATTTTCTACTTCCCTTGTTAGTTGGAGTTGCTTATAATATTACAAACTCTTATTTAAAAGAAGCCTTTGGAGTTTTATCTTTAATTAGTATTATTCCAGTTATTATACTAGAAATTATTGGTCTTATTTATGCAAGTGAAGAGAAAGTTTTAAATAGTAATATATTAGATGATAGTATCGTTTATTATAGGTGAAATATGGTTAAATTATTATTGATTATTTTTAATGATGAAAAAAAGTTAAAGACACTTTTTAAAAAATATAAATTAACATTTAATGTTATGACTTATGGAACGGGAACGGCTTCCCATAGATTATTAAAAAAACTTGGTTTAGATGAAGTTCGAAAAAATATTTATTTTTCCTTGATACCAAGTAATATTGAAGATATATTATTTAATGATTTAAAATCTAAATTTAAAATTAAAGAAATAGGTAAAGGAATCGCTTTAACAATTCCTTTAAATAGTTCTAGTAAATATGTAAGTGATATGTTAATTAAAGGAGATATAGAAATGGATGATGTTGATAGTTGTTATGAATTAATTATAACCATTGTAAAAGATGGTTATAGTGATTTAGTTATGCAAGCAGCTAAAAAGGCTGGTTGTAAAGGTGGAACTGTTATTAATGCTCGTAGTTTAGGAAGTAGTAGAACTATTTTTATGAATTTAGCAATTGAACCTGAAAAAGATTTGGTTTTAAATATAGTATCTAAAAAAATAGCTTCTAAAGTTATGGAACAAATAAGAGAAGAAGCTGGGATTAAGAGTGATGCTAGAGGATTAATTATTTCCTTACCAATTGATAAAGTAATTGGATTACAAGATGATAAAGATTAAATTGTAAAATGTTTGTCAAATCTAAAAAAAATAATGTAAAAAATTGTTTTTTTAAATAATTAATTTTATAATAATTATAGAGTCCATTGATAAACTAAACTTTAGTAAATTTAATATTTAACTCACTATACAAGATATAAAATATTAAACTAAAGATAAGTAATAAAAGCACATTTGATGTGTTTTTATTATGTTCTTAATTTGACTTTACAAGAACATTTTAAAAATAAGAAACTTAACCTTGAATTATCGATGATATTTAGTTATAATTTATAGAGTAGAGGAGTAGTTATTATGAAGAGTAATAAGCAAAAAAGAAGAAAAAGACGAAAAATAATTAAGGCTCCTAGAGTGCAAACTTGCTTTTCGATTATTAGTATTATTTTTATTATTGGTTGTTTTATTTTTTACGGTTATCGGTTAATAAAGTATTATAGAATATATAATCCTAAATCTGAAACAGGTGAAGTTTTACAAAATTTAGCATCAGCAATCATCAATCAAAGTGAAATTGTTTATGACTCTGATGGTTTATATATTAATAATGGTAATTATATATATAAAGGAGAAAATGTTAATAACTATTTACTTTTTCAAAATATGTTATTTCGAATTGTAAAAATTAATGCTGATAAAACTATTGATATTGTTCTTGATGATTATATTAATAAAACTAGTTTTAGTGATAAAACTTTAGAATATGAAAAATCTTCTATTAATAGTTATTTAACCGCGAATTTTGTCGATTTACTTGATAAAAGTATGCTTGAGAAAGTTTCCTTTTGTAAAAATTCTATTAACCAAATTAGTGAAGTAAATTGTGAAATTGAAAATAGCGATTTAGAAGTTAGACTATTAGGACTTAGTGATATTTTAAATAGTATTAATAATGGTAAAAGTTATTTAGTAAAAGATTTTGAACATTTATGGTTATACAATCATAGTGATAAAGAAATTTGGCATACAACTGGTGTTAGTGCTGCTCTTGCTGATGTATCAGAAGTTTATGAAGTAAAACCTGTTTTAACTTTAAAAAATACTGCTGTTTTAGTAAGTGGAAATGGAGAAGTTAATAATCCATATCAAGTAAGCAATAATAAAGATATTAATATTGGAACCTATTTAGATATTAATAATGATATATATATTGTTTATGAAGTAGGTAATGATTATTATAAAATTCAAAGTAATAATCTTTTAAAAGAAAAAAGAATTTTTGATACAAAAACTAATGATTATGCAAATTCAAGTTTAAAAAAATATTTAGAAGATACTTATCTTGCTAAACTTAGTTATCAAGATTTATTAAAAGAAGTTAAATTTTCTGATATTGAAAGTAAAATTGGTATTTTAAGTAAAGATGATTTGAAATTTAATGATTCTTTAGAAAGTTATTTTATATCTGATAAGCAAGATAAAAATATAGGTCTTTATAATTCTTCAGTAATATCTAGTCGGGTTGATACTTTACGAAATGTTAGAATAGCTTTAGGAATTACTAAAGATTTGAAAATTATAAGTGGTAATGGTAGTAAATTAGCACCATTTATTGTGGAGGTAGAATAATGCGAAAGACAACAATCTTCTTTATAATTATTGATATATTTATTATCTTTTGTTTTGTTTTATTCTATGGTCCTTATGAAAATTTTCGAAATACTTTAGTAAATACAGCAATGGTTACCAAATCACATCAATATTTAGCTTATACTTTTTATAGTGAAAAGAAAGTAAAAGCCATTATGGATTTAAATAAATTTATTCCTATTTCGGAGGAAATTGATTTAGATGATATTGTAATTGATACAAGTGAAAAAGATACTTATGATAATGAATATGATGAGGCTATTTTAAAACGAGAAAATGGAAATGATAAATATAAATATTTAAAAGTTAAAGTTGGTAAATATAATGCTCATTTAGTTGCCATATATCATCCTGAAAATGTACATATTATTACAAGTAAAACTTTTAATACTGGTTCAGGACAAGAAACAGTTTTAAAAATGTGTAAAAGAAGTTTCGGAATTGTTTGTATTAATGGCGGTGGATTTAAAGACCCTGATGGTTGGGGTAGTGATACACCACTTGGTTATGTCATTAAAGATTCTGAAGTTATTTGGGCTGAGGATAATACTAAACAAAATATTATTGGGTTAACAAATGATAATAAATTATTATTAGTAAATGCGACGGCTCAAGAAGCAATTGATATGGGAATGCGAGATGGATTACAATTTGGACCTTTCTTAATTGTTAATGGTGAAAGTATAAAATATAATTCTGCTGCTGGTGGATATGATAGAGCGGCCAGAGTTGCTATTGCTCAAAGAAAAGATGGGGTAATTTTATTCTTAACAACTGAAGGAACCCATGGAAGTGGACCAACTATAAAAGAAGTTATTGATACTTTAGAATTATATGGAGCTTATAATGCTGCTAATCTTGATGGAGGAACATCTTCTCAGATGGTTATTGAAAATAAATTAGTTAATAATCCTAAAAATGTTTTTGGTCAAGCTGTTAATGGAGGAAGACGAGTTGTAACTGGGTTTGGCTTAATTGATGAAAATTAATATTTAACTAAAAAATCTTTGAATTTAGGTTTAAAGATTTTTTAGTTTATCTTTAAAAAACTTAAATTTTTATTTTATTATTTTTAATCTTTGAAAAAGTAATTTATTTGCTTTTAAATTTTCTATTTTTAAATTTTCTTGATTAATTAATCTTAACATGTTAAGATTAATATCTGAAAAAGAGGTGCGAAAGATGATATATCTTGATTATAGTGCAACTACTCCAGTTAATGAGGAAGTTTTAAAAAGTTTTAATAAAGTAGTTTTAGAATATCCAGCTAATGCAAATTCCCTTCATAAATTAGGAAGAGAATCTTTTCATTTAATGGAAGCTAGTGCCAAACAAATTGCTAATTTATTAAATGTTTTAGAAAAAGAGGTTGTTTTTACAAGTGGAGCTAGTGAAGCTAATAATTTGGCGATTATTGGAACGGTTTTAAAATATCAAAATCGTGGTAAACATATTATTACAACTAAATTAGAACATTCTAGTGTTTTAGATACCATTAAATATTTAGAAAAATTCGGTTATGAAGTAGATTATCTTGAGTTAATGGAAAATGGTCAAGTTTCAATTGCTGATTTAAAAAAGAAAATAAGAAAAGATACCGTTTTAGTTAGCATTAATCATGTTAATAGTGAAATCGGCATCATTCAAGATATAAATAAAATTGGAAAATTATTAAAAGAATATCCTAAGATAATTTTTCATGTTGATGGAACCCAAGCTGTTGGAAAAATCAAGGTTAATTTAGACTATGTTGATTTATATTCATTTTCATCTCATAAAATTTACGGTTTAAATGGTGTTGGTTGTTTAATTGTTAAACAAAATATTTCACTTGATGCAATTATTCATGGTGGAAAAAGTCAATCTATATATCGAAGTGGAACACCAACGCATGCTCTTTATGCATCATTTGCCAAAGCATTAAAACTTGCTTTAGAAAATTTAGAAGAAAAGTACGATTATGTTTTTAAATTAAATCAAAAAATAAGAAAAGATTTGGAAACAATTGAAGAAGTTCACATTAATAGTCCGATAGATTCTATACCACATATTTTAAATATAAGTTTAGATGGTATAAAATCGGAAACAATGTTACATGCACTTGCAGAAAGTAATATATATGTATCAACCAAAACTGCTTGTGCAAATGATGCTTCATTATCATTAAGTGTTTTAGAATTAACAAAAAATGAAGATTATGCTAAAAGAAGTTTGCGAATTAGTTTATCTTTTTTAACAACTACTGAAGAAATAGATTGCTTTTTAAAAGTTTTTAAAGCGAAAATCAAAGAATTAAGTTTTAGGAAAGGGGAATAATATTAATGAATCGAGTTATTTTGATTAAATATGGTGAACTTACAACTAAAAAGGGAAATCGAAAACTTTTTATTAATACCTTATATAATAATATTTTAAAAAAATTAAATGGACTTGAAGTTAATATCTTTAAAGATATGTCTAGGATGTATATTGAATATGATAATAAAGATGAAGAATTAATTTTAAAGAAAATAGGACAAATTTTTGGAATTCATGCTTTTGAGGTAGCCTATAAAGAAGAATCTAATCTTGATAGTTTAAAAAGAGCTATTAAAGAGTTATTAGAAATTAATTTTGATAATCAAAAAAAATATACTTTTAAAGTAGAAACTAAACGAAGTGATAAAAGTTTTTCAAATACTTCCTTAGAATGTAATAATATTTTTGGAAGTTATATTTTAAAAGAATTTCCTAATTTAAGTGTTAATGTTCATCAATATGATATTTTAGTTAATGTGGAAATTAGACATGGTTACTCTTATATTTATTTAAATGAATATAAAGGATTAGGTGGATATCCAGTTGGAAGTCTTGGTAAAGCTTTATTGATGTTATCAGGAGGAATTGATTCACCAGTTGCTGGCTATTTGGCTATGAAAAGAGGTATTAAACTTGATTTAGTTTATTTTGAAGCAATTCCTCATACATCAATTGAAGCTAGAAATAAAGTTATAGAACTTGCTAAAAAGTTGGTTGTTTATGGTAACGAAATGAAATTAATCATTGTTCCCTTTACAAAACTTCAAGAAGAAATTTATAAAAATGTTGATGGGAATTACTCTATTACTATTATGCGCAGGATGATGTATCGTATTATGGAAAAACTTGTTAAACGGTTTAAAGGATTAGCAATTGTTAATGGTGAATCTATTGGTCAAGTTGCAAGTCAAACTTTAACAAGTATGAATGTTATTAATAATGTTACAAATGTTCCAATTATTCGTCCAGTTGCATGTTTTGACAAATTAGAAATTATTGATATAAGTAAAAAAATTGCAACTTATGATATTAGTATTTTACCTTATGAAGATTGTTGTACTATTTTTGTTCCCAAACATCCAATCATTAATCCTAATTTAGAGCATACTTTAGAAATGGAAAAAAGAATTAATTATGAAGATTTAATTAAGGAAATCTTAAATAATTTAAAAGTAATTACAATAAGTAATCTTGATGATGATAAATATAAAGATATATTATAATTAAGATAAGTTAAAGGAAAAAATTACCAAATTATAATTTGTATAAAAAGTTATAAATTCCACATTCTAGTAGTGTGGAGGTGAAACAATGAACACAAGTTCAAATAAAGACTCTTTAAAAATGAGAGTACCAGGAGCTAAACAAGCTATCGACAAAATGAAATATGAAATAGCTAGCGAATTTGGTGTTAATTTAGGACCAGATACTACATCTCGTGCTAATGGATCTGTAGGTGGAGAAATTACTAAGAGATTAGTACAAAGCGGACTAAATCATTTAAGTGGTACAAATAACCAAAATTATTAAGATAAACTTTAATTAGTTTAAAACTAGCCTCGATTGTTGGAGGTTAGTTTTTTTTAATATATAAGGAAAGTTCAACAAAATTTATATAAAATAATTATTATTATATTAAAAAGTAAAAAGAAAAACCAAATATGTAATAATGAATCAAGAAGACTTGATACTAAAATACTAAAATTGTGGTTTATGATATTTTTTAGGAATTACTTTCCTCTTTTGCTTATAAATTGAAACAGTGCTTGCTAAAATATTAATTAATTGTTATAATGTACTCGGAGATGTGTTATGTACGAATATAAAAATCATGAAAGGTTTATTATACATAGTTATAAACATAATGGTAATATTCACAGAGCATGGGATGAAGCAGTTCTTCTTGATGATTGTGGTGAATATTTAGTATTCGGTAATGACAGGACAAAGGTTTTAGAATCTGATGGTAGAAGTTGGAGAACTAAAGAACCTGCAATAATGTTTTTTTATAAAAATAAATGGTATAATGTTATAGGGCAATTAAAACATGATGGTATTTATTATTACTGCAATATGGCTTCTCCTTTTATTTTAGAGGATGGAGCAATCAAATATATTGATTATGATTTAGATTTACGAGTATTTCCAGATGGAGCTTTTAAAGTTTTAGATCGAGGAGAGTATAAATATCATAAAAGTAAAATGAAATATCCTGAAGCAATTGATGAAATATTAAAATCCGAACTTAGTGATTTAATAGAACTAGTAAGACTTAAAACTATTCCTTTTGATAAAAAAACAATTGAATACTATTATAATTTATATAATAAAGTAAAAAAAGAAATTACTAATTAAAGTTTTTTCTTTTTTATTTTTAACTTTAAAAAGGTAATTTTTTGAAATTTTAACATATAATATAAAGATTTAAAAAAATGTAATGTAAAAATATGTCAATTACATTGTTTTTTAAATAACAATTTGATAAATTAAAAAAAGCAACCGAAAGGATTTGAAGTTTTTAAAAAAATAAAATAAAAAAATCCTTAAAAAGTTGTTGACAAAGTTTAAACACTTTGTTATATTAGAAAACGTTGTTTGAAAAAAGATTATCTTTACCAAAAATTGGGGAAGAAAAAAGTTAAAAATTTAGATAAAATGTGTTGACTTATAAAATGACTTATGTTATTATTAAACACGTTGCTTGTAAATTTCAAACAACAAAAATTATCAAAAAAAGTTGAAAAAATTTAAAAAAAGGTGTTGACTTAATTTTGATAATTTGATATATTACTTATGCACTTTCGAAGTGCAGAGAAATGATCTTTGAAAACTGAGCAAAACGTCAATTTTAAGCTAGGAAATAAAACTGAATTAAAATAATAATAAATTTTTTGAGAGTTTGATCCTGGCTCAGGATGAACGCTGGCGGCATGCCTAAGACATGCAAGTCGTACGAAGTGA
>CANQMV010000039.1 GCA_947625085.1 uncultured Bacilli bacterium | reverse complement strand
GCAACTGATGGACCTATGGCTCAAACTCGTGAACATATCTTACTTGCTCGTCAAGTTGGTGTACCAAAAATGGTAGTCTTCATGAACAAATGTGATATGGTTGATGATGAAGAATTATTAGAATTAGTTGAAATGGAAATTCGTGATTTATTAAATGAATACGAATTTGATGGAGATAATACTCCAATTATCCGTGGTTCAGCTTTAAAAGCTCTTGAAGGTGACCCAAAATATGTTGAATCAATTAAAGAGTTAATGAAAGCAGTTGATGAATGGATTCCAACTCCAGTTCGTGATACAGATAAACCATTCTTAATGAGTATTGAAGATGTATTTACAATTACAGGTCGTGGAACTGTTGTTACAGGACGTGTTGAACGTGGACAATTAAAATTAAATGAAGAAGTTGAAATTGTTGGTATTAAACCTACTCAAAAAACAGTTGTTACTGGTATTGAAATGTTTAGAAAACAATTAGACTATGCAGAAGCTGGAGATAATGCCGGAGTATTACTTCGTGGTATTGCTCGTGAAGATGTAGAACGTGGACAAGTTCTTGCTAAACCAGGAACAGTTACACCTCATACTAAATTCGAAGCAGAAGTATATGTTCTATCTAAAGAAGAAGGTGGACGTCATACTCCATTCTTTGCAAACTATCGTCCTCAATTCTATTTCCGTACAACAGATGTAACTGGTGTTATTGAGTTACCACAAGGTACAGAAATGGTTATGCCAGGTGATAATGTAACTATTTCAGTTGAATTAATTCACCCAATTGCTCTTGAACAAGGTACTAAATTCTCAATCCGTGAAGGTGGTAGAACTGTAGGTGCTGGTTCAGTTAGCAAAATTGATAAATAATTAAATTAAAATTTTAAAAACCAAGTAAAAATTTTGCTTGGTTTTTTTGCATTAAATAAAAATTTATGCTATACTTATTTTCATAAAGGTAGATGATGATTTAGTGAAATTAAAAAAAATTATCGTTTTAATGTTTATAGCTATGCTTTTTATTGTTCCTTTTCGAGTTGAAGCTAAAACGCTTAGAGATTTTAAAAATGAACTTGAAGCCTTGAAAGAAAAAAAAGCGTCAAAAGAAGCCGAGAAAAAATTGACGGAGCAAGAATTAAGTAATGTAAATAAACAAATTGGAGAAACTTCTAATAAAATTACTGAAAGTGAGAATACTATTCAAGAACTTACAAAAGAAATAGATTCATTAAATGAACAGGCTAAAGAAAGAGAATTAGAAATAAAAGAAATTCTTCATTTCTTACAAATTGCTAATGGCGAAAGTGCTTATCTTGAATATATTTTTGGAGCAAAAGATATAACGGATTTTATTTATCGAAGTGCAATAAGTGGTCAACTTGTTGATTATAATGAAAAATTAATTGCTGAATATAATGAAACTATTAAAAAGAATGAAAAAAAACAAGAAGAATTAAAAGGGGAACTGGTTAAACTTGATGAAAAACAAAAAGAATTAGAAAGTAGTTTAGCCAAACTAGGAGAACAATTAAAATCAATGACTGATGTTTCCTTATCAATTGATGAAGAAATTGAAGCAGCTCAAAAAAATGTCAAAATGTATGAAGATTTAGGTTGTAAATTAGATGAAGATATTAGTACTTGTACTAGTAAAGTTCCTTATTCAGGCGGTTTTGTAAGACCACTTGTAAGTGGTAGAATTACAAGTCGCTATGGTTGGCGTTGTTATACTAGAAATAATGGTCAATATTACTGTGGAAACCATAATGGTATAGACCTTGCTGGAGGAGATACTAGAATTTATGCTGCGGCTCCTGGTACAGTCGGGGCTATTTTACAAAAACAAAGTTGTGGTGGTAATATGATTTTTATTCATCATAATATAAGTGGAACTTATTATACAACGGCTTATTTCCATGTTAAAAATATTAAAGTTAAAGTAGGAGATTATGTTGACCAAAATAGTATTATAGCAACTATGGGAGGAACTCCGGATACTTTCTATTATGATAAATGTACAACAGGAGGACACTTACATTTTGCAGTTGCTAAAGGACTTTACATGCGAGATTATACTTCCTTCTCAACTTATGAAGCTAGAAATATTAATCCAACCTCGGTTGTTAACTTCCCAGCCTATGGAGTTTGGTTTTCAAATCGAGTTCAAAAATATTAAAAAAATAAAAAGATGTCAAGATTAGACATTCTTTTTTTTGTTAATAAATTATACTTATAAATGTGATTAAATATGAAAGTTAAAATTTTTGATGAAGAACACGAAAGTGATTTAGAAAAGAGTATTAATGATTTTTTAGATAGCAAAGATGTTGATGTTATTGATATTAAATTTCAAACAGCTGTTTCCGTTTTTGGCGAAGAGCAAATCTATTGTTTTACAGCCATGATAATTTATCATTAAAGCATATACATGTTGTCATTGTCATCAGAATTATTTTTTAAAAAAGTAGGATTTCCACCTTCAAGCCGATTTATACGGTTTTCAATCATTCGTATCTGTCTTTCAAGTCGATTAATACGATTATTGATTCTATCAAACATCATGTCATTATAATTATTCATATTTCCTTGGTTTAGATTTGAATTTGGATTTTGATTCATCCCAGGAAAATAAGGCATTTGACTATTCATAATTCCTCCTTTATTTTATTATATGTACTTTTTAAAATTATGTTTTTGTTGTATAATAAATTTATTTAAAGGAGTATTATGCGACAGAGAAATGTAAAAAATAAAAAAGAGATAATTGAAAATTCTAAATATTTTCTTGAAAATCCTAGAGATTATAAAGGAAAATGGAGTGAAGTTTTTAAAAATAATAATGAGATAAGAATAGAAATTGGTTCTGGAAAAGGAAAGTTTATAATTGAAAATGCTTTAAAATATCCAAATATTAATTTTATAGGAATTGAAAAATTTGATAGTATTTTAGCACTTAGTTTAAAAAAAATTCAAAGTGATATTAATAATTTAAAAATGATTAGATTAGACGCTAAGGATATTTTAGAAATTTTTGATAAAGAAATTACAACTATTTATTTAAATTTTTCTGACCCTTGGCCTAAAAAAAGACATGAAAAAAGACGATTAACTAGTTTTAATTTTTTAGAAAAATATGATAAACTATTTAAGAATAATTCTCATATTATTATGAAAACTGATAATAAAGATTTATTTTCTTATAGTATAAAATCTTTAAATAATTACGGATACTATATTGAAGATATAACCTTTGATTTAAAAAGTTTAAATGATATAGATAATATAACAACTGAATATGAAGAAAAATTTATGAGTTTAGAAAGTCCAATATATAAAATTGAGGTTACTAAGAAAAATAACTGATAAAATTAACAAAAAGGACTATATATTTAAAAAAAAATTTGCTATAATGTTCGTAGAGTAGGTGGATTATGCGAAAATATATATATCTCACTCTGATAATTTTATTTTTTACAGGTTGTAGTATTACAAAAGTTCGTGAAGAAAGTTTTGATAGTATTATTAATACTGTTTTGTATAAAGATACCACTTTAAGTAATGTATCTTTTGATGGTTATAAATTTTATTTGCCAAGAGGAGCGAGAGTTTCTGAAAATAAAGACTATAATTTAGAAATTAATGATAATGATAATAAGTATTATTTATATGTTGATACAATTTCATATTATTATAAGACTAAAAGTACACATGAAGTAGATAATAATATATTTTATTCTAAAAATTTAAGTTATAAAGATAACTTTGGTTATGTTGATATTTCTGAAATTGATAATAAATATTTTTTAGAAATAATGTATAATTATGCTAAAGTTGAAGCATATGTTCCTAAAGATAATTTATATGATTCTTTTTTAAATATTTGTTATATTTTATCAACGATAGATTTTAATGATAGTGCTATAAGTTATCGATTAAGTAATAAAGAATTAGAAGCAACAACCGAAGAATTTGATATATTTAAATCGAAGAAAGATACTGATGATTTCTTACAATATATTGAAGAGTTTGATAAATATGAAGATAATAAAAATATTGGAAAAGACCAAGATGTAATTGAAACAGAAGAGGATTAGGAAGGTGATTTAAATGGGATTTGTTGATAAACTTAAAAATATCTTTTTTGAAGAAGAAGAGGAAGAAGAAATTGAAGAGGTAATGGATGAACGTCCTCTTAAAAAAGAAAAAGAAATTATTGCTAAAAAGGTTGAAGTTCCTAAAGTAAAAAGAGAAACTTTGGAATTTTCAGATTCAAAGGAAAAAGTTCAAGAAGTAAAACCTAAAATTGAAGAGTATATTCCAAAAAAGGAACTTCCAAAAAGAGAAACACCAAAAATAAATGAATTAATATTTGATGATGATGATTTTATTTTAGATGAAAAAAAGGTGGAAGTTTCAAATAATCAAAATACTTATAAAAGTGATGTTAAAAATAATTATTTTAAAGAAGAAGTTAAAAAAGAACCTGTTAATTATGACTATAAAAGAGAGACTTCTAAGGAACGCGAAACAACAAATTCAGCAACTAAGACTTTTACTCCATCACCAATAATATCTCCAATATATGGAATTCTTGATAAAAATTATCGAAAAGAAGAAGTAAAAGAAAAGAAAGAAGTAAGAATATCTAGTCGTCCTTCGAAAATGGATTTAGATAGTGTTAGAAATAAGGCTTTTGGGGATTTAGAAGTAGAACTTTTTGACAATGACCCCTTAAAAGATAAAGAAAAAGAAGTGGAAATTTCCAAAAGTGAAATAAAAAAAGTTCGCGAAATGACTCATGATAAACCAGCTATTGATAGAGTAACTCTCGGGGAAGCAGATGAATATTTTAATGATTTAGGACTTGCTTATAATACTGATTATAAAGATATCTCTAAAGAAATAAATGATGGAAGAGTACCAGATGAAAAAGAAAAAGGAGATAAATTAGAAGATAATTTATTTGATTTAATTGAGTCAATGTATGATAAGGAGGATTAAAAAGTGGAGTTTTTGATGTATTTACTTACAATTTTAGGTATAATTTTACTTATAGTTTTAATAATATTATTTGTAAGACTTAATTTTACGATTAGTAGAGTAGATATGTTATTAGATGATGTTAATAAAAAGTTAGCTAGTGTTGATGATGTTTTTAAAGTTGTTTCTAAAGTTACAAAATCAGTATCGTTAGTAAATGATAGAATTGTAGAAGTTATAACATCATTTATTAAAAATTTATTTTCTAAAAGAAAATTAAAGGAAGAAGAAGAGGAGGAATTTTAAAATGGCAAAAAGAAATTTTGGAACTTTTGTATTGGGAGTTGCGATTGGAACTAGTTTAGGGGTTTTATTTGCACCTAAAAAGGGAACAGAAACAAGACGGGAATTAAAAGATAAAATGCTTGATTTAGTATCAAGTGCTAAAGAATTAAGTATTTCTGATGTATCTAAAATGATTGAGGATAAAATTAATGAAATAAGAAAAGATTTAAATGATTTAGATAAAGAGAAAATATTAAAAGTTGCTCAAGAGAAATCTGAAAAGATTAAAGTAAAATGTCAAGATTTAGTTGATTTAGCAATTGAAAAAGGAACACCGGTATTAAAAGAGGCTGCTCTTGAAGTTAGAGATAAAACAGTTGATGTTATGAAAGAAATGATTGCTAAATTAGAAGATTTAGATAAAGAAGATACTAAAAAAAGTAAAGAAAAAAATAAAAGATAATTATAGTAGAAATTTAAAGTGAAACTAAATTTTAAAAATAGACAAGATAAGGCACATAAAACTAGTAGAATAAAGACTAGATTTTATGTGTTTTTAAATACAAAATTATTGTTAAACAGAAACTAGTGTGTTATATATAAAATATAGATAATAAGATGTAGAAAATGGAAAATAAGAAAAAAATAGAAATAACCTATAAATTATATATGCGGATAAGTGATGAAACAATAATTGTGGGAATGAAAGTGAATGTAATAGAAAATTTTGAAGAGAAGAAGTTACCTTTTCCTGATGAGACTGAAAAGGTATATGTTAAAATTAAAAAAAACAATCATGTAATTCAATAATAGAAGATATAGATTTTTGGTATTTTGGAAAAATATAATTGGAATACAACAAATAATTCATCTTTCATGCTTGCGTATAGCATTAATTCGAGCTTATAGATACTTATAATTATGTTGATACTAAAAAATGAGACTTTGTTCCTTGCAGTACTAGACTAAAAATTAAGATGGAGATGTCTGATTGCTAAATGTAAAAGATACTATTAACTCGTATTAAGAATTAAGAAATAATATATTATAAAAAGTAAATTTGTAAATATGATTGTAAACAGTTGGGCCATAATATTTAAAAAGTATAGTTTATATTATAAAGTAAGTGATTATAATGATATACTTTTTGTATTTATTAAGTATTATTAAAGAATTATAAATTACAATTTAATAGTAAAAGTAAAATATATAAATATAGAAAATAAATAAAAGAAATAGAATTAGAGAAAATAATTTACATAAAAATGTCTAGTTACTTTAAATTATGAAGATTATGTTTTATAATGAATATAGAGTAACGAGGATAGGAATTATATGAAAGAGATAAATTTAAGTAGTATGATTAGTTTGGCAAAAGAAGTGTTTGATATTATAAAAAAACAATATGGTATATATTTATCAAAAGAAAAAATAAACTTTATTAATAATCTTGATTACGAAACATTTTTTAAACTAAATGATAAAATTACAAGACCAGCCTTAAACTTAGCAGGAGATACTTATTATTTAAATACTTCTAAACTTAATTTAGAACAAATTATCTTTATGTGTTTACAAACCTTATGTGGAAAATTAACTCCTTTAAAAAAAGGATTAATAGAAATAGAAGTTAGAAATATAGCCTTAAATTATAATATAGATATAAATAAAAATAATGAACAAGAATTTCAAATTGCAACACTTTTAAAACATTCAATACTTGATGATTTACCATTTAATATAATTTTTTTAGATAGTGATATTGAAATATTTAATTATTTATCAGAAGAAAAAGGAATTAAAATTGCTAAATTTTATTATCAAATATCAGAACTAATGCGAAAAAAAGATATTAACTATGATGAAGTTTATGATGAAATTTATAATTTTATTAATGAAAAAATCAGATAGAACATTAATTGTTCTTTTTTTTTAGATATTTCATAGTATTAATTGGTGATACAATGAAATTTAAAATTAGTGATGATAAAAAAACATTAATACTTTGTTTAATAATTCCCTTAAGTATTGGCTTTTTAGCATATTTACTAACTAAAGATGGTATAAGTTATTACAGTAATAATTTACTAAAACCAAGTTTTGCGCCACCTAGTTATCTTTTTTCGATAGTATGGACTATCTTGTATATTCTAATGGGAATTTCTAGTTACTTAATATATAATTCAATGTCATATCATAAAACTACTTGCTTAGTTATATATGGCTTAAATTTATTTTTAAATTTTCTTTGGCCTTTGATTTTCTTTGGCTTACAAGCTAGACTTTTCGCCTTTATATTTATTATCTTTTTAGATATTGTTGTCTTATTTATGATTTTATGTTTTTATGGAGTATCCAAAAAAGCGGCTTATTTACAAATCCCATATTTTATATGGCTTATATTTGCTACTATTTTAAACTTTAGTGTGTATTTTTTAAATCGTTGAGTTATAATATTCATAAGGAGGGACTTATGAATATTATTTTTCATATTGATGTTAATAATGCCTTCTTATCTTGGAGTGCTGTTTATTTACTTAAAAAAGGCTACAAAGAAGATATTAGATTACTTTCAAGTGTTATCGCAATTGATGAAGCAAGACGAGGAATAGTGTTAGCTAAAAGTGAAATTGCTAAAAAATATGGAATTAAAACGGCTGAGACTCTACATTCAGCTAGAATAAAATGCAAAAATCTTCAAGTTTTTAAACCAGAATTTCCTTTCTACCATGAAATGTCTGATAAATTATATCAATACTATTTAACTTATACTCCCGATGTTGAACGTTTTTCAATTGATGAATGTTTTTTAGATTTAACTAATACTAGTTATTTATATGATGATATATTAAAACTTGCTTATCAAATTAAAAATGAAATTAAAAGTAAATTTGGTTTTACAGTTAATATAGGTATTGGAAATAATAAATTATGTGCTAAAATGGCGGGTGATTTTTCTAAACCAGATAAAGTTCATACATTGTTTTTAAATGAAATCGAAGAAAAACTTTGGCCCTTACCAATCGAAAATTTATTATATGTTGGAAAAAGTAGTAGCCAAGAATTAAAAAAACTTGGTATTTTTACAATTGGAGATTTAGCCCATGCTTCTAAAAATTTACTTTGGAAAAATTTTAAAAATCGGAGTGTTACGATGATTGAATATGCAAGAGGAATAGATACTTCCAAAGTAATTAGCAAAAATGGAAAAAATAAATGCATTAGTTTATCAGAAATTTTAGAAGAAGATACTAACGATATTGTAATTTTAAAAAATAAACTTATGTTAATGTGTGAAAAAATTGGCCTTAAATTAAGACAAGAAAAACTATATGCTAAAACCATTGCTATTACTATTAAAACCAGTTATTTTAAAGATTACTCCCATCAAAAGAAAATACCTAATCCAACGAATAATACTATGGAACTTTATAAAAATGTTTTAGATATTTTAATAGATACTGTTGGAACTAATTTAGTTAGAAATATTGGAATAAGGGTTTCAGATTTAGTTAATTCTAAAAATAGTCAAATTTCTTTATTTGAAAATGAAACTGTATTAAGAAAAAATGATAAAATTCAAGAGATAATTGATGATATAAATAATAAATATAATGATTTAAAGATAATGCCAGCTATTTTTTATTCTAAAGATAAAAATAAATAAGTTAATTAAATGTAAAATTACTTTATTTTTAATAATTTATAAATTAAAATATTTAGACAAGAGGTTTTAAGGAAGTGGTTTTATGAAATATGTTTTAATATTAAGAAAAATGAAGATAGATGATGTTAATTATTATCAATTGTTAGAAAAAAATATATTTAAAGATGATGAAGAATTTAAATCACAAATTTATAGTGGATATAGTATTCCTCCAATTACTGATAATAGTTCAAAAATCGTTTATATAGAAGTTAATAAAGATATATATGAAAACTTAGATAATGAAATATTATTTTTTAAAGAAAGTGATAAGGGATTAACTATAATAGATGATTTAGATGAAAGACAATTAATAACCTTTAAATTTTATGCTAAATATCATGATTTTGCAATTTTAAGTGATTATAATATTCAAGATGTATTTATAAAATTAGAAGACCAACTTAAGAAAAAAGTAATTTGTCAGGATGATGCTATCTTAAAACTTTTACAAAAAATTAAAACTAATCAAATTTTATTTAATTCGGAAAATGATGTTGAAACTTTTAATATCAAAAAAAGTAAAAATAACATATTAATTATGGGACCATTTGGAAGTGGTAAGAGTTTAATAAAAGATATACTTTTAAATAGCAATACTGCAATTCCTGTTGTTGAAGCTACAATAACTGGGAATTATCGAAAAGATATTGTTAATATTATTGAAAAATTAATTATTGCATCTAGAGGAAATTTATATCTTGCTGAACGAGGTATTGTAATATTTGATTCCTTAAATACAGCAACTTCGATTTATAAAAGTGATAGTGATAATTATGATGTTCATAATGTAACCTTTGAAACTTTAGAAAAAATAATTAAAAGTACTAAAGTACCTATTGGATTAGCAGGTGAAGATTGTATCTTTGATTTTTCTTTAATTACTAATCTTTGTTTGGTTGATGTAAACTATGTTAATGATTCTTATCAAGAAGGTAAATATATAAAATATTATTCCAAAATTAGTTTAGATGATTATGAAGATTTAGGTTTATCGGCAAATTTATTAATTGATGAATTTAATGATGAAGTTATTTATATGAAAGAAATTAAAAAAGAAGAAGCTCTTAAAATTTTAAAAAATAAAAATACTTCAATTTTATATCAGACTAAAGTATCTTTAGAAAGTAAAGGATATAATGTTAAATTTAGTAAAGATTTCTTAGAAACTTTAATTGAATATGGGTTAAGTTGTAAAGAAGGTATGCATGGAATTATTCGAATTTTTAAATATATTTTAGAAAGGAAAAATTATAATTTAAAAAATATTATTTTTTCATCTAAAGACTTTGTGAATTTAAATATTGCTTCTTTAGGAATTTTAGATAATAGCAAAGGATTAGATGAAGCAAATGAAGAAATGCTAGAAGAAGATAATTTAGCTTTAGAAGATTTAACAGTAAAAACGGAAATTAGCAAGAAAAAAACAAATATAAATAAAGATAATTTAAAGATTGATTTAGAAAAAAGGACTATTAATGGTTTAACGGTTTTTAAGGTAGTTGATATTATTAAAGCGAAGATAAAAGGTCAAGATGAACAAATTTTTACGATTGTTAATGCGTTTTTTAATCATACTTTTAGTAGATATTTAGGATATACTAAAGAAGAGTATCGAGAGTTAAAAGAGAATGTTTTAATTATAGGAAAAACTGGAGTTGGGAAAACAAGTATAGCAGAAGCAATTGGGAAAATCTTTAATCTACCTTATAAAAGAGAATCAATTAATAGATATACTCCAAGTGGTTATGTTGGAGCTAGTGTTGATAATCTTTTTGATGGTTTAATAAATGCTTCATCAGGAGATATTGAAAAAGCCCAATTTGGTATTTTAACTTTAGATGAATTTGATAAATTAGCATCAGATACCTCATTTACATTAGGTGATGCAAATTTTGGCCAAAGAGTTCAAGAAGAATTACTTACTTTACTAGAAGGAGATATTAGAACCATTCGAACTTCTAACGATAGAAATATTGAATTCGATACATCTAATTTATTTATTATGTTATCAGGAGCCTTTGAT
>CANQMV010000038.1 GCA_947625085.1 uncultured Bacilli bacterium | reverse complement strand
TCGCATCTTCATTATACTATATTTTGAAAAATTATAAAAGACTGTTTTCAAGTTTTTCATTTGTCAACAGTCTGAAACGAGATTAAACTCGTTTTTTTTTAACTTTTATAATAAAAAAATTAAAGTTTTAAAAATCATGGTTGTAAAAATAATTTATTTATGATATAACAATAATGGCTTTTCAAGAGTTAAATTTTGGTCTGTTGGTGAAGCGGTTAACACATCACCCTCTCAAGGTGACACTCACGGGTTCAAACCCCGTACAGACTACCAAGAATATTACTAGATTAATTTCTAGTTTTTTTATTTACATAAAACTGTCAAGTAACTTTAAAAAATACTAATAATTTAGAAGAGTTTTTTAAAAAAATATCCTTAAAAAGGGGATTATGATATAATAAGCTTATGAAAAGAGGTATCTATGAGAAAACATATAACAGAAATATTTCCTTTTTTATTACCACTTCGAATTAAAGAACGTAATTTCTTTTATCAATTAAAAATGATTTTTGATAAAAATAAATATGCAAGTAAAAAAGGAGAATTATTAAAATATTCAATTTGTAGTACAAAAACTTTAATGATTAATGAAAATAGTGGTTATGATATAAAATATCAAAAAAATAAAGTTGATAATTTAAAATTAGCTAGTAAACCTTTAAATAAAATTTTAATATATCCAGAAGAAACCTTTTCTTTTTACAAATTTTTTGTTCAAAGTAAAAAGTTAGGAGAATATAAAGATGGATTAATCTTAATTAATGGCAAAATTGAACCTAGAAAAAGTGGAGGATTATGTCAACTTTCTAATATGCTTTATTATTTATTTTTAATGACCCCTTTAACTATTGTTGAAAGACATGGACATAAAGTAAAATCCCTTCCAAATTCAGACCCAGATGCCCTAGAAGGAATAGACGCAACTTTCAATGCTGGATGGCTTGATTTAAAAGTAAAAAATGAAACTAATAATATATATCAAATTGTAATTGACTTTGATTCTTCATATATGTATGGGAAAATATTATCAAATAATAAAAGTTTATATGATTATGCAATTGAAAATCGCAATTTTTGTTATATAAAAGATGAAGATAAAATTTATGAAAAAGTTAGTGTTTATAAATTAAAATATGATAAATTAACTAAAGAATTAGTTGATGAACAAAAACTTTATGATGAAAAAGTATTAGTAACTTATAAATTAGATTTAGGAGAGGACTTGGAAATGCAAAAATTAAGAATAGCTTGCTTATTTGGAGGAGCTTCAAGTGAATATGCAGTTTCTTTAAAATCAGCAAGTGCAGTATTAAGAAATTTAGATAAAGAAAAATATGATATTACAATGATTGGAATTACTAAAAATGGAGATTTTTATTTATATGATGATTTGATAGATAATATCGAAAATGATACTTGGTATAATAAAAATTTAAAAAGAGTTGTAATTTCTTGTTCCAAATCAGACCCTGGTTTTTTAGTTTTAAATAATAATACATATACCACTTTAAAAGTTGATTTAGTATTTCCAATTCTTCATGGTACAAATGGAGAAGATGGTAGACTTCAAGGAATGTTAGAACTTGCTGGGTTAAAATATGTTGGTTGTAAATTAACATCATCTCTAATTTGTATGGATAAATATTTAGCTCATGAAATTGCTAGTTTAAATGGAATTTTAACTCCTAAATCATATTTATTTACTGATAACAACTTAGAGGTAATTAAAGAAAAAATTAAAGATTTAAATTATCCAATTTTTGTTAAACCTTTAAAAAATGGTTCTTCTTTTGGAATTAGTAAAGTGTTAAAAGAAGAAGACTTAGAGAAGGCTCTTTCTGAAGCCTTTCGTTATGACAGTAAAATAGTAATTGAAGAAAATATTGAAGGGTTTGAAGTAGGTTGTGCTATCCTTGGTAATAAAGAGTTACTTGCCGGCGAAGTTGATGAAATTGAACTTCAAGATGGATTCTTTGATTATAACGAAAAATATAATACGAAAACTAGCAAAACACATTGCCCAGCACGATTAAGTGAAAAAGAACGAGCAAGAATAAAAAAAGTTGCTCTTGATATATATAAGGCTCTTTCTTGTGATAGTTTTGCAAGAGTTGATATGTTTTATACTAAAGATAAAAAAATTGTTTTTAATGAAGTTAATACAATTCCTGGGTTTACATCGCATAGTAGATATCCAAATATGTTAAAAGAAGTTGGTTTAAGTTTTGGAGAAGTTCTTGATAAATTAATAGATTTGGAGCGTTAAATGAAATTAACTAAAGAAGATATATATAAAGGCTATTTAGTTTTAGTTAACAAAGATAATGAAATAAAAAGTGATTTTTCAGATTTTAAAAAGTTTCCTAATTATGATATTTGTTTAGAAAAAGAAACTTTTGATAAGTTAATGGAAGTTTTAGAAAAATTAAATACTTCAAAAATAGTTCCTGTTAGTGGTTACCGGAGTCATTTAGAACAAATTAATCTATATAATGATTCTTTAAAAACTAATGGACTAGACTTTACAAAAAAATATGTTGCTAAGCCAGGTTCTAGTGAACACGAATTAGGACTTGCGATTGACCTTGGAGTTTATTCGGGAGTTGAACTTGATTATATTAGACCAAGTTTTCCTCATTCAGGAATTGCAAATTCGTTTCGAATTTTAGCCAAAGATTATGGCTTTATCGAAAGATATAAAAAAGAAAAAGAACAAATTACTAATATTAGTGCTGAAGAATGGCATTTTCGATATGTTACATATCCCCATTCAAAAATAATAGTTGAAAATAATTTTGCCTTAGAAGAATATATTGAGTATTTAAAACAATTTAAAGAAGGAAGTAAAAGTTTAAATTATGAAAATTATGAAATATCTTATCTTAAATATGAAAAAGATATAGAAATTAATTTAAACGATAAAGATATGCTATCAGGTGATAATCAAGAAGGATTTATTATAACTAGAGTAAAATAAAATTTGTTAAATACGAAATTAACAAATTTTTATTATAATGAAGGAGAGAAAATGGAACAATTAAGAGAAATGAATTTAAAAGATAGAGCATGGTTAGAAATAAATTTAGATAATTTAGAACATAACATTAATGAAATAAAAAAAGTTATAGGAAGAGCTAAAATAATGGCAGTTGTAAAAGGAAATGCCTATGGTCATGGGCTTCTTTTGATTGCTAAAAAATTAAATGCAATTGGAATATTTGATTTTGCCGTTGCAACTTTAAGTGAAGCCCTTCTTTTAAGAAAAAATAAAATAAAAGGCAATATTTTAATTTTAGGTTATACGGATTTTTCAGATTTAAAATTAGTAATTAAATATTCCCTTATTCAAACAATTATTGATTATGATTATTTTGAAAAAATTACTAAAATGCATTTTTTAAAACCTTTAAAAGTTCATATTAAAATAAATACAGGAATGAATCGAATTGGTGAAGAATATCAAAATTTTGAGAAAATAAAAGCTATGTATTTATCTAAAAAAGTTCAAGTTTT
The DNA here is from genome assembly GCA_947625085.1 of uncultured Bacilli bacterium. Taxonomy (GTDB): domain Bacteria; phylum Bacillota_I; class Bacilli_A; order RF39; family UBA660; genus RUG591. Next base: position 7,493 of record CANQMV010000038.1, on the reverse strand, counting down.
AGGAATTTATACTCATCTTGCTAATTCAGATAGTTTAGATACTTTAGCAGTAGATTTTACTAAAAAGCAAATTGAAAGATTTGATTTAGTAATTAAAAAATTAAAAGAAGCGAGGATTAATCCAGGGGCAACTCATGTTCAAGCAAGTTATGGTATTTTAAATTATCAAGATTTAGATTATGATTATGTAAGACCGGGTATTATTATGTATGGTGTTTGTCAAGAAAAAGGATTAAAAACCAAGGTTGAATTAGATTTAAAAAATGTTTTAACTTTAAAAGCAAAAATTTCTAGTGTTAGAGAAATTGCTAAAGGAGAATATGTTGGTTATGCTAGATTTTTTGAAGCCAAAGAAAAGATGAAAGTTGCAAGTGTTGCGATTGGTTATGTTGATGGAATTCCTAGAGTTTTATCTGGAAAAGAAAATTATGTTTATGTAAATGGCAAGTTATGTCCTTTAATTGGAAAAATTTGTATGGACCAATTAATGATTGATGTATCAGGAGTTGAAGTTAAAACTGGGGATGTTGTAACTTTAATTGGGAATATAGTTCCGGTTGCTGATATGGCTTATAATGCTGGAACCGTTACCATTGAAATTCTAGCTAGACTTGGTAGCCGGTTAGAACGAATTGCAGTTTTTAATAAGGAATAAAGAAAAGTTCTTTTTAAAAAATGAAAATAATGCTATACTATAATTGAAAGTTGGTGGAAGATGAAAGAGGCTATAAAACAAGAAATTCAAGAACTTTTAAGCGATTCGAAAGCAAGAGAAGCCATTGATATTATAAAAGCGTTAAATTACTCTAAAGATTTAGATAGTTTGATTATGGAAACAATTCAAGAAATGGTTTTAGAATATGATTTATATATGACTAAACATGGTCGTTATCTAAATTTTAAAGATAGTGAGGCTTCTAAAGATTTATATAAGGGTTTCTTTGAAAGTAGTCGGGGCGAATATGGTTTTGTAGTTGTTCAAGAATTATCTGAAGATATATTTATTCCCAGAGATTTTAAAAATTCAGCAATGGATGGAGATTTAGTTTTAGTTAAAATTACTAAAGGAAGTGTTAATAATAAAAAGTGTGAAGGGGAAGTAGTAAAAATTATTAAAAGAAATCCTAAAACTAAAGTTGCTGAAGTAATAATATTAGATAAAAAGTATTATTGTCTTTTAAAAAATAGTAAAAATTCTAAATTACCTTTAAGTGGTTTAGATATTGATAAATTAGTAGATGGTGATTTAATAACTATCAATATTTTAAATGATAATAAAAAAGGAGCTAAAGCGATTTTTAAAAGTCGAATTGGGCATAAAAATGACCCTGGAATTGATATTGTGGCGGTTTTAGCAGAACATGATTTTGAAGTCGAGTTTAACTCTGATGTTTTAGAAGAATTAAAACGAATTCCAAGTAAAGTTTTGGAAAGTGATTTAAAAGGTCGAGTTGATTTACGGGATGAAGAAATTTTTACTATCGACGGGGATGATACAAAGGATATTGATGATGCTATTAGTTTAAAAGAACTTCCAAATGGAAATTATGAATTAGGAGTTCATATTGCTGATGTTAGTTATTATGTTAAAGAAGATTCAGCGCTTGATAAAGAAGCTAGAAAAAGAGGTACTAGTGTTTATTTAGCTGACCGCGTTGTTCCCATGTTACCTCATCAATTATCAAATGGAATCTGTTCTTTAAATCCAAATGTTGACCGGTTAACGATTTCTTGTGTTTCAGAAATTGATAATAAAGGAAATATTGTTGATTATAAAATTTTTCCATCAGTAATTAAATCTAGAATTCAAATGACTTATAATAAAGTAAATGAAATTTTAGAAAAAGGACATATTCCAGATGGGTATCAAGAGTTTGCTGATACTTTAAAGAAAATGGCTAATCTAGCTAAGATAATTCGAGAAAATAAAATTAAAAAAGGTTATATTGATTTTGATGTTTCAGAAGCGAAGATTGTTGTTGATTCTAATGGGAAAGTTTTAGATGTTACAAAAAGGTATCGAGGAGTAGGCGAAAATTTAATTGAAGATTTTATGATTATTGCAAATGAATGTGTAGCAACTTATATTTATAATACATCTCTTCCTGGAATATATAGAGTTCATGGGGATGTTAATACGGATAGACTAAGAAAATTTATTACGCTTTTAAATACGTTAGGAATTGAAGTTAAAGAAAATTTAAATCATAAAGCAAATCAAAAAGTAATTCAAAAAATAATTTCGACTTTTAAAAATCATAAAGCTTTTCAAGTTTTATCAACGCAAATGTTAAGTTGTATGGATAAAGCTAAATATCAAACTAATAATATTGGTCATTTTGCTTTAGGACTTCGAAATTACACTCATTTCACTTCTCCAATTAGAAGATATCCAGATACAACTTGTCATAGGCTTTTAAGAGAATATTTCTTTAGAGATACGCCTTTAACCGAAGAAGTTATTAATCATTTTGAAAATATCTTAGATGAAATTGCTTTAACATCAAGTGAACGCGAACGGGCCAGTGCTGAATGTGAAAGAGAAGTAACTGATATGAAAATGGCTGAATATATGGAAGAACATTTAGGAGAGACTTATCAAGGAATGGTTTCTGGGGTTACATCTTTTGGAATGTTTGTTTTACTTAAAGATAAATTGATTGAAGGAATGGTAAGACTTGAAACCTTAGAAGAAGAATTTATCTATGACCCAGCTAAAGAATGGTTAATTTCTAACTCCAAAAAAATATATACATTAGGAACTGAAGTTTTAGTTCAAGTAATAAATGCCTCTCGTGATACTGGAAAAATAGATTTTGTAATTGTAAAGGATGATTTAAGTGAAAACTAAGAAGAAAAGAAAATTAAAAAAAAATATTCGTTATTTCTTTATTTTAATTCTTTTGGTTGTTGTTGCTTCTTCCCTAGGTTGGTATTTAGAACGTTCGTATAACTTTAAAAATTTAAAAGTTGAGATTTCTTATAAAACGGTTAATACTAAAAAGGAAAGTTCTTTAAGTTTGGTTATGGTAGGGGATGCTTTAATTCATGGAACGGTTTATAATACAGCTAATCGTTATGCTAATTATAAAGGATATGATTTTAAACCTATGTTAAAAAATGTTAAGGAGTTTGTAAGTCAGCATGATTTAGCCTATTATAATCAAGAAACAATTCTAGGTGGAGTTGAATTAGGACTTTCAACTTATCCAATGTTTAATTCGCCTTATGAAGTTGGAGATGCCTTTTTAGATGCTGGTTTTAATTTAGTATCATTAGCAACTAATCATACTTTAGATAAAGGCGAGAAGGGAATATTAAATTCTAGAAGTTATTGGGATAAGCAAACTAATGCTTTAGCAGCCGGTTCCTATTCATCAGAAGAAGCAAGAGATGAAATTATTATTAAAGAAGTAAATGGAATTAAATATGGATTTTTATCTTATACAACTTTAACTAATGGGTTAAAAATTCCAGCTGGTAAAGATTATCTTTTAAATGTTTATGATAAAGAAAAAGCTAAAGCTGATGTTTTAAAATATCGAGATAAAGTTGATTTATTAATTGTTGCAATGCATTGGGGAGTTGAATATGTTACTTATCCAACGGCCGCTCAAAAAGAAATCGCTCGCGACTTAGCAAGTTTTGGAGTTGATTTAATTATTGGAACCCATCCTCATGTAATTGAACCAGTTGAGTTTATCGATGATACTTTAGTCGTTTATTCGCTTGGTAATTTTGTATCTAGTCAAGTTGGGGTTGAAAGATTAACTGGTCTTATGTTATCACTTGATGTAAAAAAAGAAGCATATCATGGTAAAACTAAATTATCTTTTGATAACATTGAAGGAACTCTTATTTTTACAGACCGTAATAATGGTTATATTGTTTATCCATATCAAATGTTAAATAATAATATTTTAAATGGTTATAAATCTTATTATGACAAATATAGTAAAGTTGTAACGGCATATTCTAATAAGGTAACGGTTCGTTCTTTGGAGGCTTAAATGGAAATTGTTAATAGAGAGGCAAGATATAATTATTTTATTTTAGAAGAAATTGAATGTGGAATTGTTTTAACGGGAACTGAGGTTAAGGCCATTCGAAATTCCAAAGTTAATTTAAAAGATAGTTATGCTTATATAAGAGGTTTAGAAGTTTTTCTAATTAATATGCATATTTCTGAATATAAAGAAGGTAATATTTTTAATCATAATCCAACAAGAAATAGAAAATTATTACTTCATAAAAAAGAAATATTGAAACTTAATGATAAACTTAATCAAGAAGGTTTAACATTAATACCTTTAAAGTTATATTTTAAAAAAAATAAAGTTAAAATTTTACTTGGACTTTGTAAGGGAAAGAAAAACTTTGATAAAAGAGAAACCATTAAGGAAAGAGATTTAAAAAGAGAGGCTTCAAGATTAAGTAAATATAATTATCGTTAAAAAAAATTCAAGACTTAGTTTAAGTTCTTGAATTTTTTAAATGGTAAACTATTTGGATAATTAGTAAAACTTAAAATTTCTTTTTTAGTTGGATGAGGAAATTCTAATTTATAAGCGTAAAGACCTAAAGTTTTATTGCCATCATTTCCATATTTTAAATCACCATATAATGGGTGACCTATATTTTTAAATTGTAGTCTTATTTGATGATTACGACCAGTTTTTAAATCAACTTTAACAAGAGACAAGTCTTCAGTTTTAAGATAAGCTAATCTTTGATAAGCAAGTTCTGCATATTTACCATTTTCTTTATTTGTTACAATACTTTTATTACCAATTTTTTGTAGATAGTCTTTTAAAACTCCATTTTCTAAAACATAACCATGTAAAATAGCTAAGTAACTTTTATGAAAATCGCCTGTTTTAATACTTTCACTTAAACGTCTTGCTGCTTTACTGGTTTTAGCAAATACCATAAGACCACTGGTTTGTTTATCAAGTCTATGAACAAGACCTAAATAAACATTTCCTGGTTTTTGATATTTTTCTTTTAAATAGGTTTTTATTAAACTTAACATATCTAAAGTATCGGTTATATCACTTTGGCTTAAAATACCAGCTGGTTTAATGACTACTATTATATGATTATCTTCATACAAAATATTTAATTTATTCATATTCAACGATTCCTGTTATTCCACATGGTAAGACTAAGTTATGTTTAGTAATTGGAAGCCCAATTTCATAGGTCTCAATTTTTTGATAGACTCTTTTAGTTGTAAGTTTAAAAATATTTTCTAAAACACTTAATGATAGTCCTGAATAGGTATTAACCATTAAAAATAAAGGATTATCGCTTAAAAGATTTTGACATAAGAGTATTAAATCATATAAATCATTTTCTAAAGACCATACTTCACCACTAGCTCCTTTTCCATAACTTGGTGGGTCCATGATAATAATATCATATTTATTACCTCGTCTAATTTCTCTTTGAACAAATTTTTTAACGTCATCAACTAAAAAGCGAATTGGTTTAGTTTCTAAATTGTTTAGTTTAACATTTTCTTTAGCCCATTCAATCATTCCTCTTGATGAGTCAACATGAACAACCGAAGCTCCAGCTTTAAGAGCACAGATACTAGCAGCACCTGTATAAGCAAATAAATTTAAAACTTTAATTTCTCGATTTGCTTTTGTAATTTTTTCCATTAAATAGTTCCAATTAATAGCTTGTTCAGGAAAAAGACCCGTATGTTTAAATCCCATTTGTTTTAATTTAAATTTTAAATCATGATAACTAATAACCCAACTATTTAATTCTTTCTTATTTTCCCAGTATCCACCACCTTTATTACTACGATGGTAGATAGCATCAACTTTATTATTTTCAACATCATCATCTAACCAGATAGCAACTGGGTCTGGTCTTAATAGATAAACATTACCCCATTTTTCGTATTTTTGAAAATTACCAGCGGCAATTATTTCATAATCTTTAAAATCTTTTACTATTTTCATTATCTATTCCTTTTAATTCTAGTATACTAATATTTTTATAAGAATGACTTTTTTTAAGTAATTTACTTAAATTAGCAACACTAATTAGATTATTAGTTATACTTTCTTTCATTATAGCACGAATTTTTCTAATTAAGAAATTTTTATTGGGAGAGATTTCTAAATAACTGGCAATAGCACTATAAAGAATTAATAAATTTAAATAATGGGCTTTATTTTGATAGTTTGTATCATCGATATTTAAAAGCATATCTAATTGATTATTAATATTAAAGAAAAAATACTCTTTGATTAGTTTTTGATAATGATTGGTATCAATATTTAAAAGATTAGCACTGGCTTTAAAAGTTAAAAAGATTTTATCGTTTTGATTTAAAATATCTAAAATATCAGGATTTAAGTAAATAGTTTGATATTTAATTTTTGAAATAGAATTTTGAAAATTTAAATCATTTTGAATGTTTTTATTATTAGCAAAAGTTTTCATAAAAAAGATAAATAATCTTTCAATATCATCATGAATATTTTTTTCTAAGTATGAACTATAATCAAAGGGATTATTTTCTCTTTTTTCAATAGTTGTATTTTGATATGTTTGAATTAAATTATCCCGTTTTAATTCCTCAAGTTTATTATAGATATGTTTTACTGAAAGTAAACTAGCAGAAGCACTTTGTAAAATTTCATAGTCACTTAAATGGCCTTTTAATCTTTTTTTGAGTAGTTTGGAATAAGTTACAATTTGGTCTGTTTTTAATGACTTTAAATTTTGTGTTTCGATATCTAAAGTTAATTTTAAACTTATAATTGTGTTTTGAAATTCTTGAGTATTTTTTTTGCCTTCTATTTCTAAGGTATATAATTTATATATTTTTTCGTAAATTTTTCTGCTTAAATAGATTAGGTATTCAATGGTTTTATTATTTTCATCCGTCATATTAACGCCCTCTTTCTAATAGTTAGGTATTATAACACTTTTTCATTAAAAAGGGAAGAAAAATATTGATTAGTCTATTAGTGATTGATAATTACCAGATTTTTTTTAGATAAAAATTAAAAAAAATTATTCTTTTTTTGGGCTTTTTTAAAAAATAGAAAAAAATAGGTAATATTATATATGGTAGGTGATAATGCTAAAATAAATTTGTAGGAAAACCAACAAAAATATCTTGACATTATCAATAGGTATAAAAGCCTAAAAATTTATATACCACAAGGAGGAAAAAAATGAAAACTATAACAAAAGAAATTAACAAAGATGAAGAATTAAAAAGAAAAATCAAAGAGGCAAGAGAAAAAGGTACAATAATGCCGATTATTTCAGATAATTGTTTTAAGGTAATGTTTGCCAATCAAGCTCATCTTGAAACGTTAACTTTTTTAATATCCAAAGTACTTGGAATTTGGAATGGACTATGAGAAATTAAAAGGTAATATTAGGTTAGAACCTTTAAAAGTTACAAGACAAGAAATAGGTAAAAAACAAGAAGAAAGAGATTTAGTAGTTTATGTAGAGCC
>CANQMV010000037.1 GCA_947625085.1 uncultured Bacilli bacterium | reverse complement strand
CACTAACCCGTGGTTCGATCGTGGCGGCAATTACACGAACGGAGTACTCGCTGGTCAGTTCTACTCCGGTAGGACCACTGGTAGGACCAACTCTGGGATCGCCACTCGGCTTGTTCTTGCGCCATTTACGACAAATTAATTTTAAAATGCATGTCAACAAAAAAAGGTTGACATGCATATACTTTTAAGGTATAATGATTAAAAGTGAAAGGAAGTGTTAATATGGCTGTTAAATTAAGACTTAAAAGAATGGGAAGTAAAAAGAAACCAGTTTATCGTATAGTAGCCATCGATTCTCATAACAAAAGAGATGGAGAATATATTGAATTAATTGGTACTTATAATCCATTAACAGAACCAAAATCAGTTAAAATCAATGATGAAATAGCTTTAAAATGGTTACATAATGGAGCAATCCCTAGTGATACAGTTCGCAACTTATTAAGTGAAGCTGGAGTTATGAAAAAATTCCACGAATCAAAGAAAGGCGAATAATATGAACTACGTTCAATTAACGGAAAGACTTATAAAAGCTTTAGCTAAAAATTCGGAAATGGTAACCGTTAAAGAATTTCCAAGCGATTCAGAAGATAAAATTGTGTTAGAAGTTTTAGTTTCTGAAGAAGATTTACCACGAGTAATTGGTAAAGGCGGTCGAAATATAAATGCAGTTAGGACAATACTAAAAGCAAGCAGTAGTTTACATGACCATAAATATATTGAGCTTAACGTTGAAAGTTTTTAAACTAGTTATGCTAGTTTTTTTTCTTTTAATCTTTATTTATTAAAAAAAATATATTATAATCTATATGAGGAGTTAATATGAATGCAGAAATGATTAATGAACGAGACTTAATTACAATGAAATTATTGTATTATTTTATAACTGTCAAAAATTATAGTCCTATTATAGTTCAAGGAGCTAAAAACGAAATCTGGCTTGAAAATTTAGAAGAAGATGTTAAAATTGTAAGAATAGTTAATAACTATATTCATAATGATGAACAAATGGAATTTGATATATTTAAAACGAAACGATTAGTTAGTAAAATTAAGAAAAAAACCTTTTCATTTAAAATGCAAGTTTTAAATATATTTACTGATTTAGGAGATAATGTTAATTTAGAAAAACTTGATAATAGTGATAAAGTATATAAATATATAAATGCTAAAGTTGAAAAAGATATTTTAGATAATTCAATAATAAAAAGTAATTTTTCGGATTTAAAAAATAATTTTCAATTTCGTGAAGAAGGATTTAGTTTATTCTTAAAAATTACTAATGAAATTAATCAAAAAAATCGCGAAGAAGCAGTTAAAAATGGTGATATCTTTGAAAATAAAAAAATAATTGTAACTTATATTTTAATTGGCATTTTAGTTTTTATCTTTTTAGCAGGTACTTTTTTAGGACAAAATAATTTTTTAATTAATTACTTTGCTATTTATGGACCATATATTAGAAATTATCATGAATATTATCGACTATTAACGGGAACCTTTTTACATGGAGGAATTTTTCATTTATTAAGTAATTGTTATGCATTATATATAATCGGAAGTCAAATTGAAAGTTTTTATGGTAAGAAAAAATTTATTTTAATTTACTTATTTAGTGCCATTTGTGGAAGTTTAATGAGTATTGCTTTATCAAATAATGCATCAATTGGAGCAAGTGGAGCAATTTTTGGTCTTATGGGAAGTCTTTTATATTTTGGTTATTATTACCGAGTTTATATTGGAAGTACTTGGAAAACTAATATTTTACCAGTCATTATTTTAAATTTACTTTTAGGTTTTATGTTACCAAATATTGATTATTTTGCCCATATTGGAGGTTTAATTGCTGGAGTCTTAATTAGTATGGCTTTAGGACTTAAATACAAAAAAAATAAACGAGACCAAATAAATGGAGTTATTTTATCAATGATTTTTTTAGGTTTTTTAGTTTATTTAGGTATCTTTTTAAAATAGAACGTAATAGTTCTTTTTTTTTATCATAAAGTTAAATGAGGTGTTTATGAAAAAAACTTTTCTTATATTTTGTCTTTTTTTAATGATAACCTTAATTTTTCCATATAAAGTTAAAGCTTCCGATAATCTTCTTTTAAATGCTAAAGCTGGTTTATTAATGGAAGCATCAACTGGAACGATAATTTATGAAAAAAATAAAGATGAACGAGTTGCCGTTGCTTCAATGACGAAAATGATGGGTATGATTCTTATTATGGAAGCCTTAGAAAATGGAACTATCCGGTTGGATGAAAAAGTTAAAGTAAGTAAAAATGCTGCTTCGATGGGAGGCTCTCAGATTTGGCTTGAAGAAGGCGAAGAAATGAGTGTTTTAGATTTAATTAAGGGAATTATGATGGCAAGTGCTAATGATGGGATAGTTTGTATGGCTGAACGAGTAGGCGGAAGTGAAGCCGAATTTGTTAAGATGATGAATAAAAAAGCTCATGAATTAGGACTTAAAAATACGAATTTTGTAAATCCAACTGGACTTGATGAAGACAATCATTATTCAACAGCTTATGATATGGCAATTATTGCAAGAGAATTAATCAAACATGAAGAAATTTTTAATTATACAAGTATCTATGAAGATTACTTACGAAAAGGAACCGATAGAGAATACTGGCTTGTAAATACTAATAAATTAGTTAGAACTTATAAAGGAGCAGATGGTTTAAAAACGGGAATGACTGATAATGCTGGATATTGTATGGCAGTAACTGCTAAAAGAAATAATATGCGATTAATTGCTATTGTTCTTGGAGAAAAAGAAGGTAAAGTTCGAAATGCAGAAACCGCTGAACTTTTAGATTATGGTTTTAATTTATATGAAATTACAACAATTAAGAAAAAAGGCGATATTTTAGGTACTATAAATATTGATAAAGCAAATCAAAAAGATATAACAATAGTTGCTTTTGATGATGTTACTATTTTAAAAAAACAAAGTGATAAAGATAAAGAATATAAATCAGATGTTGTTTTAAATAATTTAAAATTACCAATTTATAAAGGAGATTCCATTGGAAAATTAATTGTTCGCGATGATATGGGTAATAAAATTGATGAAGTGGCAATTACCGTTGGGGTTGACATAAAAAAAGACAATTTTTTAAATATTTTTTTAAAAGTTATAAAAAGTATGATTCAAGGAGAACTAATTTAGTTCTTTTTTTCTAAAAAAATATCAATTTTTGTCAAGTAAATTGTTTTTAGTTTTAATTTGTTATATTATAGATATTAAATAATTATTAAAGGGAAAATAATCATATGAAAACAAAAAAACTAATACCGGAAAATATTATCTTAAAGATGAAAAATTATGAAACAATTGACTATATTAGAGCTAAAGAAAGATTTAAATTAGCTAGTTTAGAAGATAAAGAGATGGCATTTGGGAATTTATTTGATATTTTATTAAGACAAGGAAAATATCAAGAAGCAAGAGATTTAATTAATAATAATTATCAAAATAATATTATGTTTAATAAAACTTTTGCTAGACTTGAAAGAATCGAAATGAATTATCAAGATTGTTTTAATTATTATAAATTAGGCTTAGAAGAAACTGATTTTCAACATCATGCATTATTAGAAATAGCCTGCTTAAATATGCAATTAGGAAATTATCAAACTGCAATTAAAATCTTTGAAACTTTACAATTAAATCATGTAACAGAAGCAATCGCGACAATTGAATTAATTGATTTATATATTTTCCAAAAAGAATATCGACTTGCTTATAATGAATATTTAAAACTTCGAGAAATGAAAATAATAAATGAAGATTTCTTATTATCCCTTCGAAGAATTACCAAAATTTTAGAATGTCATGGTTTTAAAGTTATAAAAGGTAATTTTAATGATATTCAAAATGATTACTTTATTGAAAGATTACTAAATGATAAAGAAGAAAATCTAGTAAAACATATTGAAAGACATAAAGAAAGGAGAAGAGATACCTATTTAAAGGAAGACGTTGATATTTCCAAATTAATTGAAGTTTCAAAAAGAGAAATTGCTAATAAAAATCCTAGTGTTTTTCGAGAAATATTTCGGTATTATCTTTTCTTAGATGAAAAAGTTGGCTATGTTGGGTGTGAAGAAACTTCAAATATAGCAGTTATTACAATTGCCGATACTAATCAAATATTAACAATTTATCCCGTTATTTTATCTTCAGAATTTGATAGAAACAATAATCTTTCAAGCAAAGAATTAAAGTTAAAACGGGAAAGAGGTTTTAGAGATGGAAATAGATAGAAATAATAATATAGATTTCGAAAAATTAGAAGAAAAAGGAGTTTTAATAAAAGTAGCTAATTCCTATAAAATTAATCCTAATAGTAACTTTTGGGTCATATTAATAAGACTTTTAAAAGAACAAAATTTAACTTTAACTAAAAATTATATAAAAAATTATTTATTAAAAATAAATAAAATAACTTATTTATTTTTAGTAATGGATTTAATAAAGATTTCTTATTTAGAAAAAGATTATACATTTGAAAAACCAATTTTATTATTATTAGAATTAACAACAAAAGATATAAATTTAGAAGTAGCTTCTTATTTACTTGCATTTTTTGATGCCTTAACCAATAAAAATTATAATCTTGCAAGACTTTATCTTGATATTTTAACTAATATTAATGCATTAAAAGAGAACTGTCCAATGGCAGTTTATTTAAAAGAGAAGTTAAGCAAAGAAGAAACTAAATTAGTAAAAACCAAACAAAAAATTCCTAATTGGAACAATTTAGCTGATACTGATGGAATTTACGTTGTAAAGCTTACTGAAATAATGACATTACTTAAAGAAGGTAAAAATTTAGATGAAATTACTAAAGAATTAAATTTAAGCTCAGAAACTAAATATTTATTTTTACTATTACTTGCCAAAACAGCTTATTTAGAAAATCTACCAACAATTGGAGATTATTACTTAAAAATAGTTATTAAAGCAACTGACAAAACTCAATTGATTATTAATAAATTAAATTTAATTCAAAAAAGTAAAACAATTTATTTGAACAATAAAGGAAGAGAAAAAATAGTTATTAAACTTCCTAAAAAATTAGTTCTTTAAATTAAGGTGATGAGATGAAATATTTAAAAACCAACTATTTTTCTAAAGATAATTTTATTGTTGGATATGAAATTTTAAATGGCAATATTTACGTTAATTATGCTTCATTAAAAGAAAGCGAAGCAATTCCTTATAATGCTCAAGAAGAAATTAGAATAATTAAGCAAATGAAAGAACAAGTTATAGCAATAAAAAAAGAATTAACTAATCTTCAAGAAAAAGTAAAGCAAAAAGTTACTAAAACTAGTTTGCTTATAATTCCTATAGTAACTTTACTTACTATACAGTTAATGAAAATGGGCTTAAATAAACAATTTTTAGAGACATTTTATAATATAACTTTAGTTATTTTTCTTTATTACTTAGTAGTTTCCTCAGTTTATATTAAAAAATATCAAGAAATAAAAAATGATTTAAAAAAACATCTTTATTTTCTTGAAAATGAAGATATAATTCAAAAAAATTTAAATAATAATTTTAATTTAGTTCAAACTTTAAGTATTAAAACCGAAGAAATTATTATATCAAGAGGAACGACTTCAGCTTTTTATAATCAACTTTTATTAAATCTAAGTGATGTATCAGAGATTCCTTTAGAAGATTTAGAGAAAATTGTTGATTATCAAAATCAAAAATTATTGTTAAAATAAGAATAAATAAACCGTTTTTTCATAAGATTAAACGGAGGAACTCATGAATATTAAAGGTTTAACTAAAGATGAAGTACTTAAACAAAGAAAGCAGTATGGAGAAAATGTAATTGAAGTTCATAAAAATAATAAATTTTTATCTTTATTACTTGAATCCCTTGGAGACCCAATTATTAAAATTTTATTAATAGCCTTAGCAATTAAAATAGTATTTTTATTTAAAGACTTTGATTTTTATGAGACAATTGGTATTTTTATAGCTGTTTTTTTAGCAACCTTTATTTCAACAATTTCAGAGTATGGAAGTGAAAAAGCATTTGAAAAGTTAGGAGAAAATGAGGGTTATACTAAAGTTAAAGCTTTACGAGATGGGGAAGTTGTTGAAATTAGTCTTGATGAAGTTGTTGTTTCGGATATTATTATTTTAGCATCAGGTGATAAAATCCCGGCCGATGGTATTTTGATAAGTGGTTCGCTTAGTGTTGATGAATCAATGTTAAATGGGGAAACTAAAGAAGCTATGAAATCACCATATTTAAAAGGAGATATTAAAGACCAAAATAATTTATATCGGGGGACAGCGGTTTATTCTGGAAATGGACAAATGCAAGTTTTAAAAGTTGGAATAAATACACTTTATGGGAAACTTGCTATTGAACTTCATGAAAAAGAACCAATTAGTCCTTTAAAAAGCCGATTAACTTCACTTGCCAAAGTAATTAGTCGAATTGGTTATTTTGGAGCCTTTTTTGTAAGCTTTGCTTTTTTATTTTCCAAAATAGTAATCGAAAATCACTATGATGTTTCGTTAATGAAAGAGACTATTACTAATTTCCCATTAATGTTTAATTATTTAATTTATGCTTTAACTTTAAGTGTAACGATTATTGTTGTTGCGGTACCAGAAGGTTTACCAATGATGATAACTTTAGTTTTATCAAGTAATATGAAAAGAATGTTAAAAAATAACGTTTTAGTTCGAAAACTAGTTGGGATTGAAACGGCTGGTAATATTAATATTTTATTAACTGATAAAACTGGAACCCTTACGAAAGGAAAACTAGAAGTAATTTCCCTTTTAAATGGTAATTTAGAAAAAGTAACAAGAGATGATTTAATAAAACCTAAAAATTCTTTATATTTAAATGCAATTTATTACAATAATGAAAGTATGTATGATAAGGATATGAAGGTAATTGGGGGAAATGCAACTGACCGCTCGATTTATAAATTTTTAAATTATGATATTAAGTTAAAACGAGAAGTTTTGATAAGAAAAAGTTTTGATAGTAAAGATAAATATAGTAGTATTACTTTAAAAGATAAAGTCAATATTACTTTTTTTAAAGGAGCAAGCGAAGTTTTACTTTCTAAATGTACTAAATATTTACATAATGGAGTTGAAGAGAGACTTTTTAATTATAATAAGATAAATATGGAAATAAATAAAGCAACTAAAAAAGGAATTCGGGTTATTATGATGGCTTATAAAAGAGGAGATAATACATTAAAAGATTTAGTTTTTATGGGGCTTATTTATTTAAAAGATGAAGTAAGAGAAGAAGCTTTAACAGGAATTAATTTAATTAAAAAAGCGCATATTAAAGTTATTATGATAACAGGAGATAGTAAAGAAACCGCTTATTCAATTGCGAAAGAAGTTGGAATTATTGAACATGATAGTGACCTTGCTTTAACAAGTAATGAAATGAATTTAATGAGTGATTTAGAACTGAAAAATAAATTAAATAATATTAAAGTTATTGCGAGAGCTTTACCAAGTGATAAAAGTAGATTAGTTAGAATTATTGAAGAAATGAATTTGGTTGTTGGAATGACTGGGGATGGGGTAAATGATGCTCCGGCTTTAAAAAAGGCTAATGTTGGGTTTGGAATGGGGTCTGGAACTGAGGTTGCTAAAGAAGCTTCGGATATTGTTATTTTAGATGATAATATATTGTCAATTAGTAAGGCTATTTTATATGGACGAACAATTTTTAAAAGTATTAGAAAGTTTATTATTTATCAATTAAGTGTAAATATGTGCGCGGTTTTTTTATCAATAGTTGGTCCTTTTATTGGTTTTGTATCTCCAATTACAATTGTTCAGATGTTATGGCTTAATATGATTATGGATACGTTTGCAGCTTTGGCTTTTTCCTTTGAACCACCTTTACTTGAATATATGGAAGAAGAACCTAAAAAACTTAATGAAAAAATTATGAATAGTTATATGTATAATGAAATTATTGTAACCTCAATCTATTCAGCTACGCTTTGTATTTTATTTTTAAAATTACCAATAATTCATCATATATTTAGAATTGGTGATAATAACAAATATTTAATGACAGCATATTTTGCTTTATTTATTTTTATAGGCGTTTTTAATGCTTTTAATGCGAGAACTTATCGAATTAATATTTTTTCAAATATTTTAAAAAATCGTATCTTTCTTTTAGTAATTGGTTTTATTATTGTTGTGCAAATTTATTTAATTTATTTTGGTGGTGATTTATTTAGAACTTATGGATTAACGGCTAAAGAATTTTTCTTAATTATTGCAATTGCTCTTTCGGTTTGGCCAGTTGATGCTTTCAGAAAAATTATTTTAAAAGCTAAAAACTTAAAAAGAATGGTTTAACTATTTTAAAACTTAAGAAAAAGTGTTATATTAATATAGAGGTGAAGTATGAAAGATAGCAAAGGCTTTACGTTAGTAGAATTATTAGGAGTTATTGTCGTACTTGGAATTGTAAGTGGCTTGGCGGTTGTTTCCATTAATCATTTGGTAAAAAAAGGTCAAGATGGCGTTTATCAAAATTATGAAGCAACTTTAAAAGGTTCAAGTGATGAATATTTAATTGAGAATCCTGAAAAAATGCCTTCTATTGGAGGAAATATTAATATAAGTTATCTAACTTTAAAAAATGCTGGGTTAATCAGTGAATTAAAAGACCCAAGAGGTGGTAATTGCAATAGTAGTTATGTAATAATAACAAGAGGAAATGATGTTAGCAACAATTATAATTTAACTTATAAAGTTTGTTTAATATGTGGTAGTTATAAAAGTAGTGATTGTTAAAAAAATTCTTTAATTTTTGATTAAAGAATTTTTTAGTTTGTTATTTTTTCTTTGATTATTTTAATATCTTCAAGAATGTCTTTATTTGATAAGTGTTTAACTTCATCATTTTCATATCTTGGAATAAAATGAAGATGAAAATGTTTAATTTCTTGACCATAATCTAAATTAGTTGTTAAAGTAAGACCAGCACAATTTAGTTTTTGCTGGTATTCTTTGTATAGAATCTTGATAATTTCTTGAATTTTAATAAGAAGTTCAGCAGGAATTTCTAAAAAATCTTTATAATGTTTTTTAGGAATAATTAACGTATCTCCATTTGTAGTTGGATTAATATCTAAAAAAACTAATAAGTAATCATCTTCATAAATAATTTCTCCAGGTATTTCTTTTTTTATTATTTTACAAAATAAACAATCATTCATAATTTGTCTCCTTTTATAAAAGTATAATTGTTTTTTTCATATCTTGCAACTAATTATCTTCAAAAATATTTTAAAGTGTGTTATAATGCAATTATAAAAAATAAAGAAAGTGGTGTATAGATATGCACAATGTAAAAATAATGAAATATTTTTTGCAAAAAATTCCTCAAAATTATTCTAACTTTCAAGAAAAAGAAGTTGACAATATGTCAACCATGGGGGGGGGTATAGTACTTAATTTAAAGGGTAACTATACTTTAAAAATTGACAAAACAAGACACATAAAACTAGTAGAATAAAGACTAGGTTTTATGTGCTTTTAAATACTTGAATATTGATAGTAAGGGGCAAATGTGCTATATATAATAATATAGATGATAGAGGTAGAAATGAAAAATCAAAAGAAAATAATAATTTTATTAACAGTTTTATCAGTTATTATGATAATTTTTAGTAAATCATACGCACTTTTTCAAACGACTATTGTATCAGATAAATCAGTTGTTGAGATAACAACAGCAAGTGAATTACCTACAATTACTGTTAATGATATAAAAGCTAAATTAAATTCAAATAATTCAATAACTGAGGATGCTATAACTTATTTATCTGGCAGTAAAGAAGTAATAAATTTTAATTATGTTTGGTATTCAGGAAAGTTATGGAGAATAACTTCAATTAATCAAGATGGAACAATGAAATTAATAACCGAAGATTTAATAACAGCAATAACTTTTAATACAAATCCTATTTATAATAAAGATGCTTGGATATATCAGTTTTTAAATGAAGATTTTCTCGATACTTTATACAATAAAGAGAATATAATTGTTGAAGATTCTAGTTGGAATGCAGTTACAGATGCTAATCAAGTTCCTCAAAAGTTAGAAAGTTCAACACCAATTAAGGGAGATGTTGGCTTATTAACATCTTATGAATATTATAAAGCCTATGAAAAAACTGATTCATTAAATAATTATTTAAATGTTGGTTATTATTGGTGGCTTATTACAGCTTATGATAATATATATATACATAGTGTAGATTTAAATGGTAATCTTATTCATAATTATCAACCAGAACTTTATAAATTTGGAGTTCGACCAATGATTGTTTTAAAACCTAATCTTAAATTTACAGGAAGTGGGACTAAAAATAATCCTTACAAAATAGTTGGAGATAAAAAAGTAGGGGTTAAAGGAGATTTTTTAAATACAAGATTAAGTGGAGAATATGTAAGAGTAGATAACAAAGTATATAGGATAGTTGGAATAGAAAATGGAACAACAAAATTAACAAGTGTTGATTATGTAAGAGATAAAGATAATAATATATTACTTAAAAGTTTTGGAAGTGATATAAATTATGCTAATTCAGTTGCAAGTAAAAATTTAGATTATTGGGGTTATTATTTGAATAATACCTGGCTAACAGAAAATTTGAAGAAATATATTACAGAAGGAACATATTATTTAGGCCAATCCGGTAATAACCAAAGTTACAAAACTTCAATTTGTGAAAATAATGTTGATAATTTATTAAAAACAACATCACTTTGCCAAAAAACAAATAAAACTTGGTATGGATTTATTGGATTACCAAGAACAGGTGAAATGTTTTCCAGTCAACTTGGTGATGGATATATATATTTAAAAGATATGTGGATATTAACTTCCCCATCAGATACTAAAGTATGGTTTGTAAGTTATAATGGAACTTTAGCATTTGGTGATCCTACTTCATGGTTAGCAGTAGCTCGTCCTTCTATAAATTTAAAATCTAATATCATTGTAACGAGGGGCTATGGTACTAAAGAAAGACCTTATGAATTATCAGTTCAATAATGTTATCAGTTCATATAAGAAAAAACCTCATAAATAAAGGCTTTTTCTTTTAGTTT
>CANQMV010000036.1 GCA_947625085.1 uncultured Bacilli bacterium | reverse complement strand
ATTATTCATTGTTGGATAAGCATCTCCAGTTTCCCATTTGCTTATAGATTGTCTAGATACCTTCACTTTTTCAGCTAAATCTTCTTGTGATAGTTTTTTAAAAATTCTTATTTTTTTCAAATTATCTCCAAATTTCATTAGAGTACCTCCTTTTAAAGAAATTATATATATAAAAGTAATTTTAAACTATCAACTTTTAGTTGCATTTAGAGTTTTATATCAATTTTAAATATTCTTTTAACATTTCTACTTCTAACTGATTAATTAATCTGTATAATCTTTAGTTGTATGGGTTTTATCTAAAACACCATAATATTTTAGTCTATTTTCTTTATAATTACAGAATTAAACCAATGCTTCATTAAATCTAAATTATAAAATGGAATTTTCCATGATACCTCTCTATTTCCTTCTTTTCGAACTTGTCGGAAATTCTAACATGTTGAAATTTTATCTAATTCTCCCTCTAAATATATATTATTTATGTGTTCAACAATATTTGTTCTTGAAGTTTTAAAAATCAATGCCATTTGTTGTTGAGATAATCAAACAGTTTCATTCACTAGTTTTACATCAATTTTAATTTCTCCATCATCAAATTGATAAATTATTATATTATTAGAATAATCATTGTTCTCCATTTATACACCTCCTTAAATTTAAAAGATGTCAACTATAATATCGCGACATCCTTTATTTTACGTAATTTTTTATCACTTTTTGATTTTTTGATTAACAAAATTTAAATTAGATTAAATTTTTTATTAATTTAAATTTTCTAAACCACTTTATTTATCTCATTTTCCGCAACAATTTTTATATTTCTTTCCTGAACCACATGGACAAGGATCATTTCTGCCTATTTTTTCTTTCTTTTTTACTGGACTTTTAGTTGCAGTATCATCACTTCGATTAGTTATTTGTTTTTTAGATACTTCTTTTCGTTCAATATTTTGTCTTATCTCCGCTTTTAATAGAAAGATAGTTGTATCTTTATCAATTTTATCTAACATACTTTCATACATATCTAAGCCTTCCATTGTATAAGCTCGAAGCGGATCTTCTCCACCATAACCACGCATCATTACAGCTTCTCTTAAATGCGCTAAAGTATTTATATTTTCAGTCCAATATTTATCTATTACATTTAAAGTAATCGCTTTTTCAAATTCATTAGTTATTTCTTTAGGTAACTCTTTAATCTTGTTCTCATACTCATCTTTTACTTTATCATATAAGAATTCAATCATAACATCTGGACTTTTATTTTCTATATCACTTAATTTAATATCTTTCTTAAATAAATTTTGATTAGCAATATCAAGAATATCCTTTAAATCTTCTTCTTTAATATGATTATCCGTAAAATGCGTATCAACTAAATAAGTAATATAAGATTTAAATGTTTCTAAAACGGTTTCATGAATTGAATCATTATCTAATATTTCATTACGTCTTTCATATATATCTTCTCTTTGATTATTCATAACATCGTCATATTGAAGTAAGGCTTTTCTAGTATCAAAGTTATTACCTTCAACTTTAGCTTGAGCACTTGATAAAGCGTTAGTAAAGGTTTTACTTCTAATAGCTTGATCTTCTTGAAATCCCATTGATTGAAGTAAACTTTTAATTCTATCCGTTCCAAAGCGAACCATTAGCTCATCTTCCATAGAAACGAAAAATTGACTTTCCCCAGGATCTCCTTGTCGACCAGAACGTCCTCTTAACTGATTATCAATACGTCTTGATTCGTGTCTTTCAGTTCCAATTACACAAAGACCTCCCAATTTCTTAGTTTCATCAGTTAATTTAATATCTGTACCACGACCAGCCATATTAGTCGCGATAGTTACAGCTCCTTTTTCACCAGCCCTAGCAATAATTTCCGCTTCACGAGCATGATTTTTAGCATTTAAAACTTCATGTTTAATTCCTTTTTTATTTAACATACTACTAATTAATTCACTTGTTTCAACCGCAATAGTACCTACTAAAATAGGTTGACCTGTTTTATGTTTTTCTTCAATAACTCTAACGATTGCTTTATATTTACCATTTTGTGTTGGATAAACTAAATCTGGATAATCAATACGTTGTACTTCTTTATTAGTTGGCACTGTTATAACATACATATTATAAATATTTCTAAACTCTTCTTCTTCAGTTTTAGCAGTTCCAGTCATTCCAGATAATTTTTTATACATTCTAAACAAATTTTGAAAAGTAATTGTTGCAATAGTTTTGGTTTCTTGATTAATTTTTACATTTTCTTTAGCTTCAACTGCTTGATGTAATCCATCACTCCATTGACGGCCTTTCATAATTCTTCCGGTAAATGGGTCAACAATCAATACTTCACCATCTTGAACAACATAATCAACATCTTTTTTTATTGAATAATTAGCTCTTAAAGCTTGATTAATATAATGAACTAATTCTGTATTACTAACATCATATAAATTAGCAATATGGAAAAACTTTTCAGCTTTAGAAGAACCTAAATCGCTTAAAGTAACTCCTTTAGTTTTCTCATCATAGATATAATCATCATCACTTTTTAAACCCTTTACAAATTTATCCGCCTCAAGATAAAAATTAGCACTGGTCAATTCGCCTCCAGATATTATTAATGGAGTTCTAGCTTCATCAATTAAAATTGAATCAACTTCATCAATTATTGCATAATTAAGACCACGTAAAACCCGATTTTCTTTACGAATTACCATATTATCTCTTAAATAATCAAATCCAAGTTCATTATTAGTTGTATAAGTAATATCACAATCATATTGTTCACGCTTTTCTTTTGGTGATAACTCTCGCTTATTAATACCAACTGTAAGACCTAATCCTTCATAAATTGGTCCCATCCATTCTGCATTACGAGTTGTTAAATATTCATTAACTGTTACAACATGAACTCCTTCACCAGCTAAAGCATTTAAATAAGCTGGAAAAGTTGTAACTAAAGTTTTACCTTCACCGGTTTTAAGTTCAGCAATATTTCCATAATGAATAGCAATTGCTCCAACTAATTGAACATAAAAAGCCTTTTCTCCAAGCTTTCTATACGCCATTTCTCTAACCGTTGCATAAGCATCAACTAAAATATCATCTAAAGTTTCACCATTCTTTAGTCGTTCCTTAAACTCCGTTGTTTTATTTTTTAACTCCGAATCAGTCAATTTTTGATATTCATCATCTAAAGCAACAATCTTATCTGCTAATTGATTAAAACGTTTTAATTCTTTATATTCATGATCTAATAATCTTTTAAAAATATTCATGTTTCCCTCCTTCAAGTTATTTTACCAAAAAATAAGCAAAATTGGAATATCTTGCTTATTTAATTTCTTATTCTCCTTCAATAACTCCATAACCGCCATCACGACGTTTATAAACTAAAGCAATTTTTTTAAGTTCACTATCTTTATACATATAAAAATTATGACCTAATAATTCCATTTGTAAAATTGCTTCTTCAAGATTCATAGGCTTGATTTCAATTTTTTTCCGTTTTATCTCTACATCATCTTCATCTGATAAATCAATTATATCATCTATATTAAATTCTTTAATTCCTGTTTTTTCTTTTTTCTTTAATTTAGTTTTATTTTTTCTTATTTGTCTTTCTAATTTACTAATTACTAAATCAACTGCCGAATAAAAATCTTCGCTTTCTTCTTCTGCTCTTAAAATAAGTGTTTTCAATGGTATTGTAACTTCCACTTTTTGGGTATAATTACGAATTTTAACAAGAACCGTTGCTTTTATATCATCATCTAAAGTATACTTATCTAATTTTGATAATTTCTCCTTTACATATTCTCTCATCGCATCAGTTATTGTTGTTTTATTACCACGAATTAAAACTTCCATATAATCATCTCCTTTATATAAATATAATATCATAAAGTTTAAAAAAAAACTATTATTTAAATAGTTTTCAAAATAAAAGTAATTTAATTTTAATTAATATAAAAAGCAGGAATAAATCCCACTTTCATAATTCGTACGAAATTAATTAATTAAAGCCTAATATGACTTTAAGCTATTACTTCCGATTTTACTACTGAAACATTTAATGCTTGATATCCCTTGGATGTTTCAAGAAGATTGAACTCTACATATTGTCCTTCCTGTAAAGTCTTATAACCATCTTGATTTATCGCTGAATAATGAACAAATATGTCTTCCTTTTCAGTAAACTCAATAAAGCCGTATCCTTTTTCGTTGTTAAACCACTTAACTCTACCTCTAACCACGTTCATATCTCTCCTTATCATAAATATTTTTCAGTAGATCTACTTTTTTTTGCGCACATTAATAATATCAAATTTTAACTTTTCAAGTAATAATTTTTATTAAATTGTTAATTTTTAGTTATTTTCTCCTAAAAATATTGAATTTTTTATAATATAAATACAAAAAATAGCCAATTTTAACTTTTTAACACTTTATTATATTTACTATCTTTTTATATTATACAATTATCATGGTGATAGAAAATGATTAAAAGTTTTGTCATCAATAATTCTATTAATTTAGTAAAGCAAACTAATAAATATGATAATGTTCAATTAGAAGAAATTAAATATGGACTTGAAAGTTTATATTTAGCAATATCAAAAGTTGTAGTCATATTATTAATATCATTACTCCTTGGAATGTTTAAAGAAAGTATTTTATTCTTAGCATTCTTCAATGTATTAAGATTAACTGCATTTGGTTTGCATGCTTCTAAAAGTATATGGTGTTGGATTTCATCTAGTATTTCATTTTTACTAATACCTTATATATGTAAAACATTTGTATTTCCTATTTGGTTTTACATTATAGCAGCAATTTTTGGACTTGTTTCTTTTATTTTATATGCACCAGCCGATACTGTTAAGCGTCCTCTTATTAATAAGAAAAAAAGAAAGATATACAAAATTGTCTCAATTATTTCTGCTATCATATTTATAACTTTAGCATTCTTAATTAATAGTAATTTATTTAAAAACATGCTTATATTTGCTTTAGTTTTACAATCTATCTTAATTTTGCCTATAACATATAAAATTTTTAAATTACCATATAGGAACTATTTAAACTATAAATAATTTAAAAATATATGTTATATATAAAGGAGGAAGAAATGAAAAAATATTTATCAATGCTTCTTGGAGCAGTTGGCATGTTAGCTGCTGGTCTTGCTACAACTGGATGCTGGGCACTTATCCTAGATGAACCAGAAATGCCAAGATCAATGTTAGAAAAATAGTAAATTTATATTTACTACCTCAAAAAAACTGTTATTAATTTAACAGTTTTTTATTTTTTTAATCCAACTAGCAAAGTTACCATAAAATAATTATCCAAAAGTTCATATTTTATATTTAAATTAGAAACTAATTTTAAACTTTTTTCTATATCATATAACCCAAATCCATGACCTTTACCTTTAGTTGTATAACCGTTTTTAGTAATAGATGACATATCTATTTTTCCCTTATAAGTATTTGCAATTATAAAAACTAAAGCTTTATTTTCTTCATATAAACTAAAATTCAACTCTTTACTTTCTGATTCATTACTAGCATAAATTGCATTATCAAATAATTCTCCTAAAATTTCTAAAATCACATTATTTTTAGAAGTACTTAATTGTTTTTCACTAATTTTCTTTATTTCTTGGCTTACATCAACAGAGATTTTTAAATTTAAATCTTCGGCTTTTGATAACTTATAATAAACTAAATATCTTATTGTATCTTGCTTAATGTAATTAATTTTAGAAAACCAATTATATTTTTTAGTTTTATAATTATCAAGTAAACCATCTATATAATTATTAGCTTCTTTTATATCCGATTTCATATAACCTTTAATTGCTATTAAATTGTTCTTATACTTATGAATAGTTGAACTATATTTTTCTATTAAATCAGCTGAAGTTTTCATATACTCATTCATTAAACTATATTTATCAGTTATTTCTCTATTTTTAATATTTTGTTTTATTAAAACAATTAATATATATAAACAACCAAATATAATAATTGAATTTAAAATAAATTCATAATTAATTTCCCAATTAGCAATATATAAATTATACATAGAAGAAAAGGCAACTAATACAATAATAGCACTTAGTAAAATTGAATAAACAATATTATCATGATTTATTTTACTTATAATCGCACTCATCTTTTTTCTTAATAAAAAAGCATATAAACACGAAAAAATAGCAATTACAAAATTAATTAATATTGATTTAATGAAATTAGCTAAAATACTAATATTAAAAATATTTTCAAATAAAGCAATAATAATTGAAATAGATGTTTCAGTTATAATTAATATTATATAAGCGAAAAATGACACAACCACACTATAAACATTATTTTCTTTATAAATTAACTTAAACATAAAAAATAAGATTAATAAAATTCCAAACATTTTAGCAACATTATCAAAAATTAAAGTATTTATTATCATAACAATAGAAAATAAAATAATTAAAATATAATGATAAAATTTCAATTCTGATAATTTCTTAAATGAAATAATGGTCTGCACTAAAAATAATCCAAAGCAACAAGCAAATGCTCCAATAAAATAATTAATCAAAGTCATGAAATCATAATTCATAACTATCACCTCCTACAAGACATTTAGTTTCCAATTCTTTCTTTTTATCCCGAGAAAGACAAGTTGTATATTTATTATTAAAATAGATAATTGGAATACTTGTATTTAATTTAGTGATTTTAAAAGTATTTACAATACAGCTACGATGAGTTTTAAAAAATCTTTTGTCATTTTCCAGAAGATGCTCAATTTTGGCAATATTAGTCCTATATTTATATCTGCAATTATCAGTTTCTATATATAAACATTCATCGTTTTTATCTTTTTCAATAAATAAAATATCATTATAAGGAATTCGAATAATTTCACTATCTTGTTTAAAAGATAAAAACTTATTGCTATTAAATATCTCATAAATTTCATGAAAACAAAGTAACAGTCTTTCCTCTAATTCATCAAACTTAGAAATAAAATCAACCATTAATATTTTTTTATGAAAAGCATTTTGAATTAAATCTTGATGGGCGGTTACAATTATTATTTGGTCGTTCATCGTTTTTTTTACTGCTCTAACTTCTCTTGCTAAATCAAGGCCTGATTTTCCTTTAACTTCAATATCAAAAATAAAAACATTTTGCCCAGTTAAACCTTTTATAAACTTAATTATCTCATCTGAGTACTCTGAAAAACTATAAATTTTATACTGATCATCACTATTACCCATAAATTTATGAATTACATTTTTATATAAATTGCCAAAATATTCTTCGTCTTCATAAATAATAAAATTTATCATATAGCCTCCAAGTTTACTTCTTTTTGTGCGTTTTTAGTTTTTCTCTTTTAAAGTTTATCTGTTTTTCCGTAATGATATTAGTTTTATTAACAAACCAAAAAACAAGAATAAATAATATTATATATATAGCTCTTCTTATATATATATCTACTTCTGCTGATAAAGTATAAAAAATTGAAGCCATAGCAAATAAAATATCAACACCATATATGATTAAAACTGTTGTACGATGAGAAAATTTCATGCCAAGTAGTTGATGATGTAAATGTAATTTATCAGCATCACTTATTTTTTTATGATGGAAAAGTCGTCTTAAAATAGCAAAGAAAGTATCTAAAATAGGTACTGCTAAGGTTAATAATGGTACAAAAACCGATGTTAAAACAGTTGCTTTATATCCAAGTAAAGAAATTACAGCTATTATAAAACCTAAAAATAAAGCCCCTGAATCACCAGCAAAAATTTTAGCCGGATAAAAGTTATGAATTAAAAAGCCTAATGTACTACCTAGCATAATCAAAGCTAAAGTAAATTCTAAGCCAGCAGTTGTTCCATGAAATAAACAAATAATAATAATCGTTAAGAAAAAAATAGACGCAATTCCTCCAGCCAAACCATCTAATCCATCAATTAAATTGATTATATTCATACAAGCGATGATAAAAATAATGGTAATTGGATAGGAAAAAATTCCAAAATTAATATCAAAGCCAAAAGCAGTAATTCGATTTAAAATAATATTACCATAAAAAACAATAACCAAAGCTGCTAATAATTGACCAAATAATTTTTCTTTAGCAGTTAACGGATTTATATCATCAATTATTCCCGTTAATAAAATAAGAAAACTACCAATTAAAATAGAATTCATTCGAATAGTATTCTGTCCAAAAAACATATAACCGACTAAAAAAGCAAAAAAGATTCCCATACCACCAAGTCTTGGCATTGGTTTTTGATGAACTTTTCTTTCATTAGGAATATCAATTGCATTTACATGAATAGCAATTTTTTTTACTAACAAAATTGATAAAGCTGAAACTATTAATGTAAAAATTACAACTTTAAGCGAATATAAAAGTGTATTGTTTAACATACATAAACCTCCACCAAAAATTATAGCACTTTAATATAAAAAAAACTAGTAATTTCTTGATTTTTCAAGATTTTCTAGCCTTTTTTCGACCTATTTTAACAAATTTTAATTATTTTTTCCTTCGAAATTTTTGTTTTTCAATTTTAATCAATTAAATATAAATTATCAAGCAAAATCCCAGTTCCTTCAGCAACACTTGTTAAAGGACTTTCAGCAAGATAAATTGGAATTTGTAACTTGCTTTCTAGTAATTCTTTTAAACCATTTATTAAAGAACCACCACCTGTTAAAACTGCCCCATTTTCTATAATATCAGCTGATAATTCAGGAGGAGTTTCTTCAAGTACCGCTTTTGTTGCTTCAACAATTTTATTAACATCGGCACTTAATGCTTCTTCTATTTCTAAACTATTAATAGTAATTATACTAGGAAGACCAGTTTCTAAATCACGACCTCGAACTTCTATTTCTTCCTCTTCATCTGAGTTATAAACAGAACCTATTTGGTGTTTGATATTTTGAGCTGTTTTTTCACCTATTAATAAATGATATTTATCTTTAATATATTCTCTTATATCATTATCAAAAACATTTCCAGCAATCTTTAAGGACCTACTAACGACAATTCCACCTAAAGATAACACGGCAATATCACTAGTTCCACCCCCAATATCTATTACCATATTACCATTTGCTTTACTAATATCAAGCCCAACCCCAATAGCCGCAGCTTTAGGTTCAACTTCTAAAAAAACTTTTTTAGCCCCTAACTTTTCGGCTGCTTCTCTAATAGCATTCTTTTCAACTGGAGTAGTATCAGCGGGACAACATATAACAATTCGAGGTTTTTTAAATAAACCTCTCGCTTTTACTTTATTAACAAAATAATCAAGCATCAATTCCGTTATTTCAAAATCAGCAATGACTCCATCTTTCATTGGTTTAATAGCTTTTACTTTAAATGGAGTCTTACCAAGCATTTGATTAGCATCACTTCCGAATGCAAGAGGTCTTTTTGTTTCAGTATCAATAGCAACGACGCTAGGTTCATTTAAAACTATTCCCTGACCTTTAACGTAAATTAATATATTAGCAGTTCCTAAATCTATTCCTATATCCTTCATAATTCACCTCAATTTTAGTATTCCCAAAATATTCCTAATTATGAAAAAAAATCAGTATTTCTGATTTTTAAAAAAATTAAAAGGCCTTTTCATAATTTAAGTTGATTATAAATCACCTAATTTTTTACCTATTACTTTAAGTGGGTCAATATTTAAACCATTTTGATAGATTTCTAAATGTAAATGATTTCCTAAAGATTCATTAACTTTATTGGTTCCACTAACACCTATTTTCATTCCACTTGTTACACTTTCACCTTTTTGGACACTAATTTCACTTAATCCGCCATAAGATGAAACTAATTCATTTTCATGTCTTATTTCAACAATTTTTCCCAACAATTCATCTTCTTTAATATCAATTACCGTACCATCTAAGATACTTACAACTTCAAAATTTTCTTTATAAACATAATCAATTCCTGTATTTGGCATATAAGTGTTATCATAATATGCTAAAGATTCTTTTTGTCTATCTATATCATCTTCGATATTATAAAAATATCTAGCAATTGTAACTCCTTCTTGAGTATAAGGATTACCAATTGTTGCTTCAACATTTACAACTGGAACTACATCATCAAAAATTATTGAAGAGACATACGTAATATCAGATTTTTCTAATGAATCATTTACTTCTTTTAAAGTACTATTACTAGTAAAATATAAACCTATTACTAACAAAAGTATTAAAAAAACATATAAAACAGGAAATACAAATGGTTTTACTTTCATAAAATTCACCTCATTTAAAGTATTTCCGTTTCACATGTTTTTATACATTTTTTAAAATATTTTTAAATAAATAAAATCAAAAATAAAATTTGTAACTAAATAAATAATAGATAGTAAAAGTAAAAAATAACTAACTCTTGCTTTTACAATTTGGCCTTTTTTAAAAATAGCATTGATATTTAAACCATCCATTGCCCAAACAGTTAAAATTGTAACTAATACATATAATATAAGTTTATTCATAATTACCACTTTCTATCTTTTTAATTTTGGAAATTCTTCTTTGATGACGACTTAAATTTGAAAAATCGGTATGAATAAATGTATCAACTATTTTTTTAGCTTCTTCGAAAGAAGTTGCACTACTAAAAGCAACACAATTAGTATCATTATCGATTCTAGTATAACTTGCTTCAAGAGCAGTTGTACATTTAGCACAATAAACTCCTTGCATTTTATTTAAAGCTATACTAATACCAATTCCACTACCACAAATTGCAATTCCAAAATCAACTTCATGTGATTTTATTAATTTGCCAAGTAAATAAGCATAATCAGGATAATCACAACTATCACTTGAATTAGTTCCACAATCAGTTATATCTAAAATATCTTCTTGATGTTTAAAATACTCAATCAGCTTCTCTTTTAATTCAAAACCTCTATGGTCAGATGCAAATCCAAGCTTAATTTTTTTCATATCATCACCAATCATAATATATCATATTTTAAAGTTAAAAAGCAACACTCTTTTTCAAGTCTTGCTTTTACTTTTTTAACTTAATTTTTTTAAATTTTATTTACTTTTTCCTTCAGTTATAGTAACTAAATTTGGAATAGAAGTTACTTTATTTAACGCTAAATAGGGATTATTAGCAACTAAAGTAGTTCTTCTTCCATTAGCTCTTTTTAAAGCTACTTTTCTAGGATTAACTTGAATTTCAGTTTCAATATATTTTCTTACTCTTTTTAACGTTTCAAGTTCATGTCTTATACATCTACGTTTATTTCTTAATGGTACGTATTCAATTGTTTTATTATTCATACTAACTCCTCCTTCAAGAATATTTATTCTAGCATTTTAAAAGTTAATAAGCAAGATAAAAATGTCAAATGTCAAATAAATAGTAATTTGAAAGTTAGAATACTTGAAAATAAACTTAAAAAAATTTTAGTTCATAAAAAAAGACTTAAAATTAAGCCTCTTTTCCAAATCCATATTTTCTATTAAACTTATCAACACGTCCAGCACGAGATGCTCTATTTTGTTTTCCTGTATAAAATGGATGACATTTTGAACAAACTTCAACATTGATTTCTGGTTTAGTTGAAACTGCTTTAAATGTTTCACCGCATGCACATGTAACAGTTACTTCATGATTTTGTGGATGAATATTCTTTTTCATTTAAATCTCCTTTCGCCATGGATAAAACCATAGTAATAAATATTTCTTAAGTAGTATACCAATTTTCTAATGGAAAATCAAGTTTTTTTTTACTAGTGTTAATTAATCTTAATTCTCAAAGTAAATACAATTTTTACTATATCAGTTGCATTTACTTTGAGAATAAGTATTGTATTTACT
>CANQMV010000035.1 GCA_947625085.1 uncultured Bacilli bacterium | reverse complement strand
GTCAACTTCTTTAATTTGAAAATTTACATCTATTTTGAACATAAAATCACTTCCTATTTTCTATAACAAAATATTATCACAAAAAAAATTTCTATACAAGTAATTTTTAGCATTAAATAAAGAAATAGGAAAAAAATTCCTATTTCATACTTTCTAGCATTTTAACTATACTAATACCATAACCTTTTGTATTATCACTTATTACTGTATGAGTTACCGCTCCAATTATTTTATTATCTTGAATAATTGGTGAACCACTCATTCCTTTTACTATTCCACCGGTTTCATTTAGTAATCTTGAATCAGTTATTTTAAATAATATATTTTTAGTCTTGCTACTTGCATCAACTTTTAAAATTTCAATATTGAAATTTTCTACTTTATTGTTTTCCAAAGTTGTTTTAATATAGGCATTTCCTAATTTTATATCTTCAATTTCACCAACTTCAACTAGTAAATTAGAGTTATAGTCATCACTATAAGTACCATATATACCAGTTTCCTCGTTTTGGTCAATTGTTCCATAAGTAGTATCAAAGTAGAATTTAGCATTTTTTTCACCTGGTTCTCCATCTCGACTTTTATCTATTGATAATATATCAGATTTAAATATCTTACCATCTTTAACCTCAAATTTAATATTAGTCTTATTATCAGTAATTGCATGACCTAAAGCACCATACTTATTTGTTATAGGGTCAATAAAAGTAAGAGTTCCAATGCCAGTTACACTATCTTTAACATATAATCCGGTTTTAAAAACACCACTTTCATCCTTTACTAATTTTAAATTAGTTGTCTTTAAAGCATTATTTCGCTTATAACCAATTTTTAAAGAAATTGAATTAGAATTAGTATTAATAAGTTTTAACATATCATTAATAGATGATACTTCTTTATCATTTATCGAAGTAATAACATCACCTATTTTTAAATCACTTTTAGAATTATCAGTTTCATAAAAACCAACAACTAAAATTCCATTACTATGAATATTAATTCCAATATTTTCTCCTCCAACAACTACATATTTAGATGCTGCCAAAGTGTTTAATGGTAATAATATAAATGCTAAAAAAAGTATTAGTAGTTTTATTTTAAAATTCATAATCTCACTCCTTTTAAAATTAACTACAATACTATTATTTCCAAGATAAGAAACAATATTATAAAATTACTTATTTAAAAGTTCCAATATTTTACTTTCTAATTTTTTAGGTGTAAATTCAAAGTATTCAAGTAATTCTTCCTTAGTTCCAGACTGTCCAAAAGTTGAAACGCCAATAACATCTTTTGTTAAAGAATAATAATAAAGTGGAGACCCAAAAGTAATCGAGATACTTCTTTTTTCTAATAATTTTTCTTTCGTTTTTTCAGTTAAGTTTTTCATGCAAGGAACACTTAAAACTCGGTTATCAACTCCAATTTCTTTTAAATTTTCACTTACTTTTAAAACTAAACCTAATTCTTCTCCATTAGCAATTAAATTTATATAGTCATCAGTTTCATTAGGAATTACAACATACATTCCTTCTTTAACTCCACTTGTTTTAGTATATTCGGAAATATCTTTTGATTCTCTTGGTAAAATTAAAGCTGCGGGATTAGTCTCTTCCATTATAGCAACATAAGAACCAATTAATTCATTTAAATCAAATGGTCGATAAACTTTTAAATTAGGAATTGCTTCTAAAGATATTAATTGTTCAACGGGCTCATGAGTTGGTCCATCTTCTCCAACGGTAAAAGAATCATGAGTTAAAATATAAATAACTCCTAAATTCATAAGACAACTTAATCTAATACTTCCTCGCATATAATCAGAAAAAGTTAAAAAAGTACTACCAAATGGTCTTAATCCACTTAATGCTAAACCATTTAAAATTCCAGCCATCGCATGTTCTCTTATTCCAAAATAAAGGTTTCTCCCATCATAACTATCACTTTGAAAAATCTTTTTAGAAACTAAATTAGTTCTACAAGATGAGGAAACATCAGCACTTCCACCAATCAATAATTCAAAATTATTAGCAATATGATTTAAAATATCCCCAGATAAATCTCTTAATGATTTATTATCATATGAGATATCAATATCAGTTAAATTATAAGTTATTTCATGCTTAATTAATTTATCAACTAAAATTTTATTTTTAGATTTTTCATATTTTTTTTCAAAATTTTTATAATAAAGTTTACCTCTTTCTATAATTGTATTTTTAAAATCTTCTTTAACCTCACTACTTAAGGTAAATGGAGTTTGATACAAACCCATCTTTTCTTTAACATTTAAAAGGTCATCTTTTTCTAAGACTTTACCATGGGCCAAATTAGTTCCAGCATATTTTGAAAATTCTCCTATAATTGTTTTTACAATAATTATACTAGGAACTTCTGAATTTTTAGCCAAACTTATAGCTTCATCAATACTTTTTGGAGTATTTTCAGCTTCTATTACCTTAAAATTAATGCTTTCAAAACGCATTTTAATATCTTCTTGACTACTAGTTTTTAAATTACTATCAAGAGTTACTCCATTACTATCATATAAAACTATTAAATTATTTAACTTTAAAGTTCCGGCTAAAGTTAAAGCTTCATAAGTAATTCCTTCTTCAAGTTCACCATCACCACATAAAACATAAGTATAATAATCTATTAAACCATCTGTTTTTTGATTTAAATGTTTTGAAGCAATTGCCATTCCAACACTTGCTGCTATTCCTTGACCAAGCGGTCCAGTTGTAACTTCAACCAGTGGAGTTTTTAAATATTCAGGATGACCTGGGGTTTTAGAATTAATTCTTCGTAAACTTTTTATATCATCAAGAGTTAATAAATCAAGCATATAACAAATAGAATATAAAAGAGGAGCTCCATGACCAGCTGATAAAATAAATCTATCCCGATTAACAAAATCTAAATCATCAAGATTAATATTTAAATGTCTTTTAAAAAGTGTATAAATAATACTAGCAGCTCCAAGGCAAATTCCAGGATGTCCACTTCCAGCTTTATCAATCATATCAATAGCAAGTGAACGTAAATTATTAACACCTTTCATATCTAAATCATAAGATATTTCTTCTTTATTTTTATTAATTATATTATTCCCTAAATTTCCTATATTAAACATACTTCCTCCTAGTATAATTATAACCAACTTTTACTAAATTTAAAAGTTAATTGACAAAAAATAATTAAGTTATATAATATTTTCCGGTGATTTTATGCAAAATTTTCCAAAAGAAGTTAAAATTTCCAATAATTCTATCTATTTAATTTTTAGTAATGGCGAAATTCTAAAACTTAATGATACTTTAGAAAATAAAACTGCTATTCAAAATTATTTAGCAACTTCTATTCCCAATTTACATCAAATTAGTTTTTTTTATAATTTAAAAATAGTTAATATCTATTTATTTATTACTTTAAATATTCTTTTTGTGACTTATAGTTATATTTACTCTAATAATATTCTTTTTAATTTTTTTATTACTTTTTTTAATATTATAATTAATAAATTAGCAAATGAATTACTTGATATTTTTAAAAATAATCAAGAAAGTATTGTTAAATTAATTGAATTTACTATAAATAAAGAAATTTTTTCATTAAAACCAAAACATAAAAAAATAATAACTTTAGAAACTTTAAAATATTCAAATTTATATAAAATTAATGATAAAGATACTAATTCTTTTTCTTTAGAAAAAGTTAAATCTCCTGCTAAAATTTTAAAGTTTAAAAGTAAATAATTTGAAAAGAAAGAGTCTAATTTTTGTAATTAACTCTTTCTTTTTAGTTAAATCATATTTTCAAAGTCTTCACACATGTCTTCTTCTAGAGACATCATTTTACGTTTTGTTTTTGGACTAAGTACATAATTATAAATTAAAAATCCTGCTCCAATCATAGTAGCAGATGTTAGTCCTAAAATCATTCCTTTTTTCATACATTTCATTTTATCACCTACTAAAAATATGATTAGTATCAATTAATTGATACCATTTATAGTATTAACTAAATTTTGTTTGTTATACTAAATAACGTTCTTTTATTTTCTCTCCTAAATTAGTTCGTCTGTAATTATATTCGTTATTTAAAACTGATTTTTTAAAAGCTTTAGCTTCGCCAACTAAAATAAGTTTTTGTTTACTTCTAGTTACTCCTGTATAAATTAGTTTTCGATAAAGCATTCTACCGTATTCTTCTAGTAAAGGAATTATAACGGTTTTAAATTCACTTCCCTGTGATTTATGAATACTTATTACATAACCTAAAGTAAAATTATTAAAATTAGAACTTGTATAAGTTACTATATTAGAATCAAAATCAATTACTACTTCTTTTTTTAAATTATCTATTTCTAAAATTATTCCAATGTCACCATTATAAACATTATCATCTGGCATATTCATAAGTTGTAAAACTTTATCCCCTACTCGGTATAAAACATCATATATTATTATCTCATTTTTGGAACTTGTAGGTGGATTAAATAAATCTTGCATAAGTTTATTTAAGTTATTAATCCCATTTAACGTTTTATACATTGGAGCCATTATTTGAAAATCATGATAATCAGTTTTAATAAAATCTTTAGCAATTGTTAATAATTTATCTTTTAAATCAAGACTATCTGCTTGATAAAAATATAAATCTTCATTTTTATTAAATAAAGAATAATTAACATCGCCAGAATTAATATCATAAGCTAAATTTATAATATTAGATTCATCTTTTTGACGATATAAATTTTTTAATTTGATAACTGGAAATAAATCGGTAGTGATTAAATCTTTTAAAATTTCTCCAGGAGCAACACTTGGTAATTGATTAAAATCTCCTACTAAAATAATTCTGGTATCATAACGAAGTCCATTTAATAAGGAATTAAATAATAAAGTATCTAACATACTAACTTCATCAATAATAACCAATCTAGCTTTACTTTTATTGTACTCATTTACTTGAAATTTATTAGTATCTTTATTCCATTTTAAAAAGCGATGAATAGTACTGGCTTTAAATAAAGTTGCTTCCATTAATCGTTTACTAGCTCTTCCAGTTGGGGCAAGTAAAACAATATCTTCATCAAAATCTTTGGAATTTAAATTAAAAATATCTTTATAAAGTGAGACAATTGATTTTATAATTGTAGTTTTACCAGTTCCTGGTCCACCAGTTATAATTAAAATATTTTTTAAAAATGCATTTTTAATAGCCTCTTTTTGCATATCATCATAAGTAATAGTATTAATTTTTTCAAATTCATGAATTTTTTTATCTAAATAATCTTTTTTATAAGTTAAATCTTCTTTATTATTTAAATAAGTTAATCGTTTTACAATATTATTATCAGCTTCATAATATTCCATTAATTGATAATTATCATGATAAAGAACAATTCTTAAATCGGTTATTAACTCTTCTAAACACTCAAGAAAATCATCGTAAGTTGGTTCATAATTGATAACAATTCGTAAGGTTTTATATATTTCCTCTTTTAAAAAGTATGTATCACCTCTTTCATTACCAATTATTCTAAGCGTATTAACAATTCCCGCTTTAATACGTCTTTTATCAGCTTTTGAAATATTATTTTTTAAAGCAATTCTATCAATTTTTTGAAAAGTCATTTTTTCTAAATCATAAAATGTAGTATATATATCATTGTTTATAACTTCAATTGTTTTTTCTCGATAAAATTTATAAATTAAAGAAGCGTCTTGAATATTAAACCCTAAATTAGTTAAATTAATTAAGGTATCTGTACTTTGGTCTAATTCTTGTAATTTAGTTGTAATTGTTATAATATTAGCTTTCGTTAAAGTTTTTATTTGGTTTAAAAGACTATTATCATTTTTTATTAAATTAATGGCATCATCTCCTAATGTTTCATAAATTTTTAACGCTTTAGCTTCGCCAATTCCTTTAAAAAGTCCACTTGAAAGAAAAGAAACAATACTATTTTTATCTTCAGGCATAACTTTTTGATAACTTGAAACACTAAATTGTTGTCCATATTTAGCATGCATTTGAAATTC
The DNA here is from genome assembly GCA_947625085.1 of uncultured Bacilli bacterium. Taxonomy (GTDB): domain Bacteria; phylum Bacillota_I; class Bacilli_A; order RF39; family UBA660; genus RUG591. Next base: position 5,978 of record CANQMV010000035.1, on the reverse strand, counting down.
ACCTGTTAAAGCTAAATCAAAGTTATCTTCTAAATCATAAAAATAACCTGTTACAGTAATTGATTTTCCATTATAAGTTAAAGATATATCATTATCTCTTATTTTAAAAATTAAAACATAATAATCATTATCAGATTTAAAGATTGTTTTAGTAACGGTTCCAACTATTCTACTCATCTTGCACCTTTTGACAATTCTTACAATAGTAAGTACTTCGGCCACCTATTTTGGCTTTTAAAATATCTTGATTACAAATTGGACATTTCTTTTTAGTATGAACCATTAACTTGTCTTGATAATTACCAGTTACTCCTAAACTTGATGTATAACTTCTAATGGTCGTTCCACCTGATTTTATTGCCTCAGTTAAAATTTCTTTGGAACTAGTAATTATTCTTTCAAGTTCTAAATCATTTAACAAATTAGCTTTCTTAAATGGAGAAACAGCACTTTTAAATAACACCTCATCAACATAAATATTTCCAAGACCAGAGATTATTTCTTGGTCTAAAAGAGCTGTTTTAATAGGAATTTTTTTAGTTTTTAATTTTTCTTTTAAATAAGATGATGTAAGTTCTTTGGCAAATGGTTCATAACCAAGTTTAGAAAGAGGTGTATCTATAAATAGTTTATCCTTTTTAACTAAATACATAACTCCAAATTTTCTAACATCTTTGTAACGTAAAACTTTACCATTATTAAATTCAAAAATAACATGTTCATGTTTTAAAGGTTTTACTTTATCTGTATAAAAATATTTTCCTTCCATTCTTAAATGACTAACTAAATCATAGTTAGTAGTTTCAAAAACTAACCATTTTCCATATCTTTTTATATCAACAATTTTTGACCCAATAAGATTTTTTTTAAATTCTTTAGGGTCAGTTTTTATCATATCTTCATAATTTATAATAACATTGGTAATTTCTAAATTAATTAAATCTTTTTTTAAAACTTTTCTAACTGTTTCTACTTCTGGTAGTTCTGGCATAATCCTCACCATCCTTACGATTTATTTTACTTTTTTTTAACTATTTTGTAAATACAAGATTACAAACAAGATTACAAACTAAAGATTTTAAGTTAAAAATTATTAAGTTGCATTTTTTAGAATAACTTATTAATTTAGTTTTGTCAAAAGCGTCTTAAGTCTTAAAAAAAGAATTTTTTAAGATAATGGAAATTATATTTTAAATTTTTGCTTATTTAAAAATAATTATTTTAAAAAAATACTTTGCAAATTAGTAATTTGTAAGTATTTTTTTCTTGACATAATTTTACATTCAACTATCCTTAATTAAGGTCTTTATATTTAATTAATTTATAAAATTCCATTACTAATAAAATTGCAAGTGATAAAATAAATAAAACAATTAAATCTAAAAAAGGAATTGTTGTTACTTTTAAAAAGCTACTTAAAATAGGAACTTCCATAATTATAAATTGTAAAATTATAGAAAATATTATACTAAAGATAACAAAATAATTTGGTTTTATTTTAGAACTAAAAATTGATTTGGTTTCACTTCGACAATTTAAAACATGAACATTTTGAATAAAAACCATTAAAGCCATGATATAACCTCTTGATATTTCAACACTAAAATTTAAAACTTTAATTAAGTAAACCCAAATTAGAAAAACTAATAAACCAATAGTTAGTCCTGAAAGTAAAACTTCAGTTATTAAAGTTTTATCAAATAAATTTTCATCTTTAGGTCTAGGTGGATAATTCATAATATCACTTTCTGGTTTTTCAAATGATAAGGCTAAGTCTTGAACTCCATCTGTAACAACATTTAACCATAAAATTTGAATAGCTAAAAGCGGCATTGGAAAATTAAATATAATAGAAAGAACAAAAAATAAAACTTCACCTAAGCCACAAGAAATCAACATATAAGAAACTTTTCGAATATTACTATAGGCTGCTCGTCCTTCAATAATACCGGAAACTATTGCTGAAAAATTATCATTAGTTAAAATCATATTAGAAGTTTCTCTACTAACGTCCGTTCCACTTCCCATTGAAATACCAATATGAGCTGCTTTAAGAGCAGGCGCATCATTTACACCATCCCCTGTTACAGCAACAAATTCTCCTTGTCTTTTAAAAGCATTTACGATTTCTAATTTTTCTTTAGGAGTTACTCTAGCAAAAACCTTTTTATCTTTAATATAAGAATCAATTGCGATTACTCCTTCTTGTAATTTTTTGGAAATTTCACTTCCAGATGCAACTTCACTTTTGGAATTTGCAATTCCTAAACTTTTAGCAATCGAAAAAGCTGTTAAAGGATGGTCCCCTGTTATCATAACAACCTTTACTTTTGCTTGAAGAGATTTTTGAATAGATTCTAAACAATCTTTTCGAATAGGGTCAATAAAGGCTACTAGACCTTTAAAAGTTAAATTTTTTAAATCGCTTTCTTGATATTCAACTTGTTTTTTTATAATTCCTGATGCTAACGCAATAACTCGGTAACCATTCTTAGCTAAATTTTCATTTTGAGCAAGTAAAAGTTCTCGGTCAAGTTTTAAAGTTTTATCATTAACTTGCATTTTACTTGTAAAATCTAAAACTTTTTCTAAAGAACCTTTAACTGTACAATATATTGTTTCGGTATTTTTTATTTTATAAATAATAGCTGAATATTTATTAATTGATTCATAAGGAATCGTATAAATAATTTCAATATCATTTTTGGAAACTTGCATTTTAAGAGCTAAAGCTAAAAAAGCAACATCAATAGAATCGCCTTGATATTCATGATAATCATTATAAATTTGTAAACTAGCTTCATTATTAATAAGTCCTAATTTTATTATTTCTAAAATTTTATCTAAATCATTTTTATCATTTACAATAACTTTTCCATCTTGATTATAACCACTTCCGGTTATTTCATACTCTTTTTTATTTGGTAATACTATTAATTTAGCAGTTTGTTCATTAACGGTTAAGGTTCCAGTTTTATCACTTGCAATTAAAGTACAACTGCCAAGCGATTCAACTGAATTTAATTTTTTAACAATAACGTTTTCTTTTAACATTCTATTAGAAGCAATTGTTAAAGCCATAGTTAAAGCAAGGGGTAAGCCCTCTGGTAATGCTGAAATACTAAGAGCAATTACTGCCATAAAAACTTCGTTTATTTCATTTCCTTTAATAAGTAATAAAATTGTTAGAAAAAAAGCTAAAATTAAAACTATTATACTAATTTGTTTAGAAAATTTTTGAATTCTAATCGTTAAAGGTGATTTTTCTTCTTTTGTCTCAGTTACACTTTTAGCAATATCCCCTATTTCTGTTAAAACTCCAGTTGCAACCACTACTCCTTTAGCTCTTCCAGTTAAAACAATTGAACCGGCATATAACATATTAGTTTGTTCAAACTTTCTAATATCTTTTTCAAGGATAATATCACTATTTTTATAAACGGCTAGGCTTTCTCCAGTTAAAATTGATTCATCAACTGTTAAATTAGATGACTCGATAATTCGTAAATCAGCTGAAATTTTATTACCAGATTCTAAAAATACAATATCACCAACAACAAGGGAAGATGATGGAATAGTAATTTTTTTTCCATCTCTTAAAACTTTGCATTCAACTTTAATAATATTTTCTAAACTTAAAGCTTTTTTAACTGCATTATATTCTTGAATAAGTCCCATTATTAAATCTGCAAAGACAATAAAAGTAACGATAATTGCATCATAATATTCTCCAATTAGAAATGAGAAAATAATTGTTATAAATAAAATAATTATAATTGGGTCTTTAGTTTGTCTTAAAAAGATTTTAAAAATTGTATCCGGCTTTTTTCTTGGTAATTCATTTTTTCCATATCGAAGAAGTCTTAAGTTAGCTTCTTCTTCGCTTAATCCAGCAAGACTAGTTTTTAATTTTTTTAAAACATTATTAATTTCTTCATGATAAAATTTCATCTCATCACCACATAAAACATATAAACTAAATATAATAAAATCATGATTATTCCTTCAATTTTATTAATATCTTTTTTATGTTGTATAAAAATATAGACTAACATACTAACAATTCCTAAAATAATTATATCATAGAAGGAATTAGCATCAATTAAAATTGGTCTGATAACTCCAGCAAGTCCTAGTATTAAAAAGATGTTATAAATATTAGTTCCAACTAAATTACCTATTGTCATATCAAATTCATTTTTTTTGATAGCAACAATTGAGGTAACTAATTCTGGTAAATTGGTTCCAATTGCAACAATACTAAGTCCTATTACTCCTTCACTTATTGAAAACATTTTGCTAATATTTATAGTGCTTGTTACAATAACATCGGCTGAAACTCCAACCATTAAAATTCCTAAAATGATTTTTATGATATCTTTGTAATGAAATTCGCCTTTTTCTTTTTGTAAATTTTTAGATTCTAGGGCGCTTAAAATTAATGAATAAGTAAAAACGGCAGCAAAGCAAAGTAAAAGAGCTCCTTCGCTTCTTGTAATAATATTTAAAGTGTTATCGTTAAGGTAATTATCTAAAGCTATAATTAGTAAAACTAGACATGATAATAAAGCAAATAGATAGTTTTTAATAACAATTTCTCTTTTTACTTTTAATGGTTTAATAATGGCAATAAGTCCTAAAATAAATAAAATATTAAACATATTGGAACCTAATAAATTTCCAAGTAATAATTCGTTTGAACCTTTTAAAGATGATGATATACTAATTGCAATTTCTGGAACCCCAGTTGCAATAGCTACAATCGTAAGGCCAATTATTAAAGTTGGTATTTTTAAATATTTAGCTAACCCAACCGAACCATCTACTAAAAAGTCTGAACCTTTAACTATAACTAAAATTCCTAAAAGCAAAATTAAAATATCCATAAACCACTCTCTATTCTTAAAAAGAGTATATCATGGATAGTTTTAATTTTCTACTTATAATTTTAAATTTTTGTTTTTTTTAAGCGTTTAATAATTGAAAAGGATTAGTTTTACTTCCATCTCCCCCAGAAATTAGGACACTAGATTTCAAATAAAGAGATGGTCGGGCCATCATATGTTGCTCCGCATTAGAAAAATTCGCAGTACGATGACTCATAAAGCCAGCAGGCGCAATCCATGATGTGATACGATAAACACTATTTGAAGATGGCGACAAAAACCATTCGACTTCTGTATGGTTTTCTTTCAACCATGATGTATTTAATTGCGTCTTATTCCAATTGTGCATACTACTATTCCAGTATTGACTTTCGGTACTAAAGCCATAATCGCTTGGATACATTAAGCCTATTTTTCCTATCCATGTACTTTGATTCCCACTCCATACATCTCCGCCACTACAACTTCCACTACATGGTTTATTTCCTCTCTCATGCTCATAGGCTATTACTGGAGTATCTATACTAATAATCGAATCATTCTCATTTGTAGTTACATTTACATTTCCCAAATACCATTTTGCTTCATATATCATGTCTTTATCTGGTGAATTTATTTTATTCAAATATCCAATATCTGTTCCTTTAGAATTTAACCAATACTGAAGTCCTGCGGTGGTCCAATCATTAATATTTGTCCCCGTTTTGGTGCTATTCCAATATACACCATTTCCATTATCCGTTTCACGTATGTTGAATGTTGTTTCATTAACCTGATATTTGCTTGGAAAATCTGTAACTTTTATTATCTCATTTTTTACTATCTTTATATGTTCGGCGCCTTCTTCATCTTTAAATACTCCTAATATTCTCCATGTTTCATTATTGAATGTTACATAGTTATTAACATTTGGTCCTGAATATCTATATTCTCTGATTTCCTCACTCTTAGTTTCATTATACAAATCTCCATTCGTATTTACAGCAACTAAACCGCCACTAAAATCTTCTTTATTCCCCGAATAATTACTTACTAATTTAGATTTTACTACATTTACTAAATTTTCATCGCGATTTCCTCTTTGATATAATT
>CANQMV010000034.1 GCA_947625085.1 uncultured Bacilli bacterium | reverse complement strand
TTACCTTATAAATAACTGACATTTTCACTAATTATTTATTTTTTTTAATACTGACATTTTTAAAAATTTTTCACAAAGATAAAAAATATTTCAATTTAAATATTGATTTCAATTACAAGTTATGTTATCATGAAAATATAATAAGGGATAGTGGTGTCTAGTGAATGATAGTTTGGCCAAATTATTAGGATATATAGAACCTAAAATATTTAATATACAAGAAAATAGAATTGAATTAAAAGCTTTAAGCGAAGTTTATAAAACAATAACTGAACTTGTAGATTTAGGTAAAAAATCCTATTTAGAAATTTTAGATTATTACGACCAAGAATTTATTTATCGTTGCATAAAAATCGATAAAACAAATACACTTTCTTCAGTTGAAAAGTATAAAACTAGTAGATATTTATTAAAAAATCAAAATCAAAATATTACCGAACTTCCCCAGTATAAAGAAGCACTTGATTACATAAAAAAACTTAGTAAGTATCTTTTAGAATTATATGAAAACATAAAAAAAGAATATGAAACTAAAAGTGAAAAACTTCAAAATCAAGAATTACTTAATAAATATTATCTTATTTTAAAAAAAGAAAATGTGTTTATAGAAGATGTTCGAGAGTTTTTAACTTTTTTAGATTTATGGAAATTAGATAGTGATGATAAATTAAATATTTTAATGTTAGTTACAAAAAGTAATGTTAGAAATTACGTTGGTAGTATTGATACTGATACTATTTTTAATAATAATATAAGTCTTTCTAAAGTTAAAAAAATGTTAGAAGAAAATAGCTTTTTAATTGATGAAAATTTAAAATATTCAGATGAACCAATTCTTGAAAATGGACAATTTAATGAAGAAAATTTTAATAATAAGAAAAAATATTTAATTACAAAAGTTAAAAATTTACTTGATTTAAGTAAATATGATGAAATGGTTAAATATTATCTAGAATATAGTACTTTGTTAGATTATTATCAAGAATTTAAGAAACAAAAAAAATCATTTCAATTAGATAATACTAAAAAATTAATTTTTATGATGGATGGGTCTAAATCTTTAATTCAAAAATATTTAGAACTTTGTAAAACTAAATATCAAGGCCCAATTTTAAAAAATTTGCTAGATATTGAAAAAGAAAAGAAGTTGTTATTACCAGATTTTTGTTATAAAAATAATTACTTATATATTAAAGATGAATTTGTAGTTAAAGTCGTTTATACATATTTAGATAGTGGTTATGTTTTGGTATTAGGAGTCTTAGATAAAAATATGAAAATAGAAACCTTTATCTCCAATAATAAAAAATTATTAGATAAGACTTTAACTAATAAAAATGACTTAGTAATTGATAACAGCGAAAGAGATTTAATACTTAAAAATATAAAAGTAGAAGATTTAGTCTTAACAATAGACTTAAATACTTTAGATGTAAAAATGGAGGAAGAAAATGCAAGATAAATTATTAAAAATTTTGAGAATTAAAATTGATGCAATAAATAGAAATATTGATAATTTAAATTATTTGAATGCAGAACTTGAAAAAAATACTGAAGATTTGAATTATATTCAAGACAAAATTGATATTTTTGGTAATCAGCAAGTTTTAAATTTTGATAGTTTGCCAAGAGATGATTTTGAAAAAGTTCTTTTGATGATTGACCCAAGTGTTTCAGATATTTTTGAAGACAAAGCTTGTAATTATCAAGGAATAATGTATATTATTGATGGTATAAGACAAGGAATAAGTTTGAGGTTAACACCTGAACAAGAAAATGCAATTCAAGTTTTTATTCAAGAAATGATAAACAAAAAGACAGTTTTGGAAGATGTTATTTCTAATTTAAATGAAAGTAAAGAAAAACTTCCTGAAACTGATATGCAAATTTTGTCAAGTGAATTAAAAAAATACCAAACTATTGTATCTAAATTAGAAGAAAAATTATATTTAACAGAAATCGATGATATTATTTCAGCCTTTGATTTTGCAAATGTTCCTCTTGAAGAAAAAATTGGTTTATTTGAATTTATTTTAAAATATAATGCAGATATTTATACATCTAATCAAATATCATCTGAAAATAATAATAGTGATGATGAATTTTCAGTAAAAGATTCTTTGATACCTGAATTTCATTATGAACCAATAAATATTTATGATGAACTGTTACCATCTAACGATGAAAAAGATACTAAAGAAACTGAGAAAAAGAAACCAACTAAATCAGAACCTGAAGTTACTTTTAAAGTTCCTGAAGTAGCTATAGAACCAGAAAATACAGGAGAAGATATAATTTTACCAACTAATTCTATTGAACCAGAAGCCCCTACGCAAACTATGGATTTTAATGCGTATTCTTATCCTGATTTAGATAACAATAAAGTTGAAGTTAGTGAAGTAAAAAATCAAGATAATTATGTTTCAACGGTTGAACTTGAAAATTTAATTGGTCAAATTGATGAAAAATTAAAAGAAATTGAAAAATCTCAAAATGAAAATCAAGAGAAAGATAAGAAAGAAAAAAATCAAAATCAAGAAGTAAAGTTAGAACCAGATAAAATTGTTGCTATGGAGCCACAAAAAGATAGTAATTTAAATTCAACGCTTGAAAAATATGCAATCGATAAAAATGCTTTAAAAGATATTTCTAATCTTAATGCTAATAATGTTGAAGAAGTTTTAAGTTTGTTAGCTGAAAAAGATATTTTAATTGCTATTAAAGAAAATAATTTAGTTTTAAATAATATTCTTAAAGTTGATACTAAGACTTTAACTAAAGTTTTAGATGAAATTTCACTTAATTTAGTTTCTGAAAATTCTACTTTTGAATTTGTAATTGAAATAATTAGTGCAACAACTCCAACTTTATTAACTGATTTAAAAGTAATGAATGATTTTTTACAAAATATATTATTTTATAAAGACAAAAATATTAATATGATTAATTTATTCGATAATTATCGTGAATTATTAATTGTAGATAATGAAGTTTTAGAAACAAATTATTCAAAAATCAAAAATTATGGACTATCATTAGATAATGATAATGTTAAATACTTATTATATAATACTAATATATTAGAAGATTTAGATTATTATCTTGAAGCATTTGGTCGTGAAAAAGGTTTTCTAGGTCATGAAGAAGAATTTGATGGTCTTGAATATATTACAAAATTTCCTTATAAATTGAATAATATTAATAATAGTGTTTTAATGAGATTGCGTTATGCAACTGAAAATAACCAAAAAATCTTTGGAAGTAAACCAGGAGTTTTATCTGGTGAAATAGCTAACTCAAAAGTTGATTCTTTAAATCTTCCAAATGATTACAAAAAACAATTCTTTAATTTTGAATATGGTTTTTTAGATAGAAGTGAATTAGAAAAATTATTAGCAGAAATTAAAGAAACTGAAGAATTTGATGTAAGTGAAAATGAAACTATTCAAAAATTGGATTCTAAATATAAAATAAGTGATTTAAAATATAAAATTGATAATTTATACTTTTCAAGGATAAAAACAATTCGTTTATATAATTTCCTAATTAAGAAAAATTTAAAACCAAATGATGCCCTACTTCTTGCTTTAACCTATAATAGTGTTATTAAAAGAGATGAGTATGTAAAATTAGAAAGTATGATTAATACATTACTTGAAGGAGGAAATTAAGATGAATTATTTAAAAGAATATGGTTATAGTGAAGAAGAAATACAAGAAATACTTAATTATAACTATCCTAATATAATTACTAATTTAACTTTAAATCAAGATGAGGTTCAAAAAATCATAGATTATTTACTTGGAATTGGAATTGAAAAAGAAAGTATCAAAGAATTATTTATGTATCAAGTTGGATTATTTTTTAAAACAATTGATGAAATAAAGACTTCATTTGATGAATATGAATTAGATTCAATTGTTAAATCACTTAATTATGATGTAAATAATGTTGAATTAATTGATTTTATTTAAGTAAATGCTTGAAAAAATAATAAAAATATTATAAAATAACGAACTAAGAAAGGAGTAACTATATTTATAAAAAAAGTAGTTGCTTCTTTTTAATTTTTAAACTTAATTTTGAAGGTGATTTAGTGAATCATTATTTTACGAATTCTGAAGATTTAAAAAGTAATATTAAAGAATTTAAAGTTAAATTTTTAAACTATGAATTTTCTTTTAAAACTGATAATGGAGTTTTTTCAAAAAGAGAAATTGATTATGGAACAAAGCTACTTATAGAAACGCTTTTAAAGTATGATTTAAAAGGGTCAATGCTTGATTTAGGATGTGGATATGGAGTAATTGGAATTACTTTAGCTAAACTTAAAAATTTAAGTTGTTTATTAATAGATGTAAATAAAAGAGCGGTTCATCTTGCTAATATGAATATTAAAGATAATAATTTAGAAACTGCTAAAGCAATTTTAAGTGATGGTTTTAATAATATTTTAGATACTAAATTTGATATAATTGTTTCTAATCCTCCAATTCGAGTTGGGAAAGAAAAACTTTATGAATTAATTAAAAATTGTAAAAATCATTTAAGTGATAATGGATATATTTATTTAGTAATTAGAAAAGAACAGGGGGCTAAATCTTTTATAAGAGACTTTAGTGATATATATAAAATCGAAGTTTTAAATAAAAGTCAAGGTTTTTATGTAATTTCTTTAAAATCTTGTTGACTATTGTTTTATTTTATGTTATTAATATAAATTGGCGGCGTATTATAAATTGTTAATATGTTATAAAAAAATTAGTGTATAGGGGTGAACTTTAATGGCTTATAAGCTTATCAATTGTGGCGATTATCGTCAAAGAAGATCCTTTTCAAGGATAAAAAATACGTTTGAATTAAAAGATTTGCTTGAAATTCAGAAAAAAAGTTATCAATGGTTTATTGATACTGGTATTAAAGAGGTTTTTGAAGACTTATTAAATCCAGTTGAGAATTTTTCTGGAACTTTATCACTTTCTTTTGGTGATTATCATTTTGATGAACCTCGTTATTCTATCAAAGAAAGTCGTGACCGAGAAACAACTTATTCAGCACCTTTAAAGGTTGAAGTAAGACTTTTTAATCATGAAACTGGAGAAGTTAAAGAACAAGAGATATTTTTAGGTGATATGCCTATTATGACAGACAGTGGAACTTTTATTATTAATGGAGCGGAACGTGTTATCGTTAGTCAATTAGTTAGAAGTCCTAGTGTTTATTTTAGTGTTGAAACTGATAAGAACGGACGACAAGTTATAACATCACAAATTATTCCAACTCGTGGAACTTGGTTAGAATTTGAAACTGATGCTAGAGATGTTGTTTACGTTCGAATTGATAGAACTAGAAAAGTGCCTCTTACTACACTTTTAAGAGCTTTTGGCTTATCAAGTGACGAAGATATTTATAAATTATTTGGAAAAGACCCATATATTGAAAATACAATTGCTAAAGATTCAACTAGAAATACTGATGAAGCCTTAATTGAAATTTATGAAAAATTAAGACCAGGAGAACCTGCTACTTTAGATAGTTCAAAGAATCAACTTATTACTAGATTTTTTGATGAATTTAGATATGATTTAGCTAAAGTAGGACGTTATAAATTTAATCGTAAATTAAATATATGTGACCGTTTATTAAATCAAACCCTTGCTGAAGATATAGTTGTTGATTCAGAGGTTAAATATAAAAAAGATACACTTATTACGAAAGAAATTTTAGAAGATTTAAAAGAAATCTTTGCTAATGATTATAATTTAGTTGAAGTTAAAATTAATGAAGATTTAGATAGTTATAATAAAGTACAAAAAATTACTATCTATGACCCTAATAATAAGAAAAATAAACTTATTGTAATTGGAAATGATAATCATATTGATGTTAAAAGATTAACTATTTCTGATGTTTATGCTTCAGTTAGTTATTATTTAAATTTATTACATGGGGTTGGTAATTTTGATGAAATTGACCATTTAGGAAATCGGCGAATTCGTCAAGTTGGAGAACTTTTACAAAATCAATTCCGAATTGGAGTTGCTCGTATGGAAAGAGTTATAAGAGAACGTATGACAACTCAAGAAATGGATGAGGTAACTCCAAAAACGTTAATTAATATAAGACCAGTTACTGCGGCTATGAAAGAATTTTTTGGAAGTAGCCAATTATCACAATTCATGGACCAAACTAACCCACTTGCTGAACTTACTAATAAAAGACGTTTATCTGCTCTTGGACCAGGTGGATTATCACGTGATAGAGCTGGAGTTGAAGTAAGAGATGTTAATGCAAGTCATTATGGAAGAATTTGTCCTATTGAATCTCCAGAAGGTCAAAATATTGGACTTATTACTTCTTTAGCAAGTTATGCCAAAGTTGATGATTATGGCTTTATCATGACTCCATATCGTAAAGTTAAAGATAAAGTTTTAACTGAGCAAGTTGATTATTTAACTGCTGATGAAGAAGCGGAATTTATCATTTCTCAAGCAACTATTGAAACAGATGATGATAATCGAATTATTCCTGACCAAGTAACCGCTAGATATAAAGGTGAAAATATTTTAGCTAAATCAGCTGATGTTGATTATGTTGATGTTTCTCCTCAACAAGTAGTTGCAGTTACAACTAGTTGTATTCCATTCTTGGAACATGACGATGCAACTCGGGCTTTGATGGGTGCTAACATGCAACGTCAATCAGTACCTCTTTTAAAGAGTGAGGCTCCATATATTGGAACTGGGGTTGAATATATTGCAGCCAAAGATTCTGGAGCAGTTATTGTTGCAAAAGCTGATGGTATTGTTGATTATGTTGATGCAAGACAAATCGTTGTTAAAAATGCTTTAGGCCAAGATGTTTATCATTTAGCAAATTTTGAACTTTCAAATGCTGGAACTTGTCAACATCATAGACCTATTGTCAAATTTGGAGACAAAGTAAAACGAGGTCAAGTTATAGCTGATGGACCAAGTACCGATAAAGGAGAACTTGCGCTTGGTAAAAATGTTGTTGTTGCTTTCATGACTTACAATGGATATAACTATGAAGATGCAGTTATTTTAAATGAAAATCTTGTTAAAGATGATGTTTATACATCACTTCATATGGAAGATTATCAAATGCAATGTCGGGATACTAAATTAGGCCCAGAAGAAATTACTAGAGATATTCCAAATGTTTCTGAAGAGGCTCGTAAAAACCTTGATGAAAACGGAATTGTTATGATTGGAACCGAGGTTAAAGAAGGCGATATTTTAGTTGGTAAAGTAACTCCTAAAGGAATGGCTGAGCTTACTTCTGAAGAAAAATTATTACATGCAATATTCGGCGAAAAAACTCGTGAAGTACGTGATACTTCTCTTCGTGTACCACATGGTGGAGATGGAATTGTTCACGATGTTAAAATTTATTCAAGGAAAGAAAATGATGAATTACCAGCTGGAGTTAGTAAAGTAATTAGAATTTATATAATTCAAAAACGAAAAATTCAAGTTGGTGATAAAATGTCAGGACGTCATGGTAACAAAGGTGTAATTTCTTTGATTTTACCTCAAGAAGATATGCCATATTTACCAGATGGAACGCCAGTTGATATTATGTTAAATCCACTTGGAGTACCAAGCCGTATGAATATCGGACAAATTCTTGAACTTCATTTAGGGTATGCAGCTAAGAAATTAAATGTTCATGTTGCAACACCAGTATTTGATGGTGCTAAAAGTGATGATATTAAAGCCATGATGGAAGAAGCTGGCATTGACCCAGATGGTAAGACTGTTCTTTATAATGGACGAACAGGAGAACCATTTGAAAATCGAGTTTCTGTTGGAGTTATGTACATGATTAAATTACATCACATGGTTGATGATAAATTACATGCTAGGTCAACTGGACCATACTCATTAGTAACTCAACAACCACTTGGTGGAAAAGCTCAATTTGGTGGTCAACGATTTGGAGAAATGGAAGTTTGGGCATTATATGCTTATGGTGCTGCCCATACTTTACAAGAAATTTTAACAGTTAAATCTGATGATATTGTTGGACGTGTAAAAGTATATGAAGCAATTGTTAAAGGTCAAGATATTAATCAAGCCGGAGTTCCTGAATCATTTAGAGTATTAATGAAAGAATTCCAAGCTTTAGGATTAGATCTAAAAATAATTAATGATGAAAATCAAGTTCTTGATTTAAAACAAATTGAAGAAGAAGAATATAAAGATGATATTAAACTAGATATTGATGAAATTGAATTAAAATCCCCAGAAAATGATTTAGAAGCATTAAGTGATGATTCAGAATATGATGATGATTTTGAAGATTCAGATGAAGAATTTGAGGATAATGAACTTGATAATGTTGATGATAGTGAATTTGATATTGAAGGAGGGGAACTATAATGATTGAAGTTAATAAGTTTGAAGCTTTAAAAATAGGTATTGCATCCCCTGAAATGATTCGTTCTTGGAGTTATGGAGAAGTAAAAAAACCTGAAACTATAAATTATCGAACACTTCGTCCTGAAAGAGATGGACTTTATTGTGAAAAAATCTTTGGACCAACAAAAGATTTTGAATGTGCTTGTGGAAAATATAAACGAGTTCGTTACAAAAATATTGTTTGTGACCGTTGTGGAGTTGAAGTAACTCGTTCTAAAGTTAGACGAGAAAGAATGGGACATATTGAACTTGCTAGTCCTGTAAGTCATATTTGGTACTTTAAAGGAGTACCAAGTCGGATGGGACTTGTTCTTGATATGTCTCCAAGAGATTTAGAGGAAGTATTATACTTTGTTAGTTATGTAGTAATTGATAAAGGAATAACTCCTCTTGAAAATAAGCAAACTTTATCTGAAAAAGAATATCGGGCTTATTATGAAAAATATGGTGATGGTTTCAAAGTTGGTATGGGAGCTGAAGCCATAAAAGAATTATTAAAGCAAGTCGACCTTGAAAAAGAAATTGCTGAGATTAAAAAAGAACTTGAAACAGCTCAAGGTCAAAAACGAATTCGTTTATTAAAACGAGTTGATGTTTTAGATGCTTTCTACAAATCAGATAATCGTCCTGAATGGATGATTAT
This sequence comes from uncultured Bacilli bacterium, assembly GCA_947625085.1. Classification (GTDB taxonomy): domain Bacteria; phylum Bacillota_I; class Bacilli_A; order RF39; family UBA660; genus RUG591. Next base: position 3,107 of record CANQMV010000034.1, on the reverse strand, counting down.
GGATTGTATTCCTGTTATTCCACCAGATTTACGACCAATGATTCAACTTGATGGTGGAAGATTTGCAACTAGTGATTTAAATGATTTATATCGAAGAGTAATTAATCGTAACAATCGTTTAAAAAAATTAATTGATTTAAATGCGCCAGGTATTATTATTCAAAATGAAAAGCGTATGTTACAAGAAGCAGTTGACTCTTTATTTGACAATGGAAGACGTGGAAGAAGTGTAACAGGTGCTGGAAATCGTCCTTTGAAATCACTTTCTAGTATGTTAAAAGGTAAACAAGGAAGATTTCGTCAAAACTTACTTGGAAAACGTGTTGATTATTCAGGTCGTTCAGTTATTGTAGTTGGACCAGACCTTAAGATGTATCAATGTGGTATTCCAAAAGATATGGCGCTTGAACTATTTAAACCCCATGTAATTCATGGTTTAGTACAACGTAATTTAGCTTCTAATATTAAAGCAGCTAAACGGTTAATTGAAAATAAAGACCCTGTTGTTTGGGATATTGTTGAAGATGTTATCAAAGAACATCCGGTTATGTTAAATCGGGCTCCAACGTTACATAGACTTGGTATTCAAGCTTTTGAACCAAAACTAATTGGTGGTAAAGCTATTAGGTTACATCCACTTGTTTGTACAGCTTTCAATGCTGACTTTGATGGAGACCAGATGGCAGTTCATGTACCTTTATCAGAAGAAGCTATAGCTGAAGCGAGACTTTTAATGTTAGGTGCTAATAACATTCTTCATCCAAAAGATGGTAGCCCAATTGTTACACCAAGTCAGGATATGGTTTTAGGTAATTATTATCTAACGATGGAAAAAGCCTCTCTTGAAGGTGAAGGCCGAGTTTTCAAAAATTCTAATGAAGCCATTATGGCTTATGAAAGAAGAGAAATTACTCTTCATACTAGAATTGCTTTACCAGTTAATTCATTTAAATATAAATTATTTACTGAAAGTCAAAAAGGTAAATATTTAGTAACAACTCCTGGTAAATTAATTTTCAACGAGATTTTACCTGATTCATTCGCTTATATAAATGAACCAACTGATGAGAATATTCAAAAAATAACTCCAAATAAATATTTCTTAGACCAAGGAGTTAATATAAAAGAAGAAATTGCTAAGATGCCTCTTGTAAAACCATTTGCAAAAGGAACTTTAGAAAGTATCATAGCTCAAACCTTTAAACGTTATAAAACAACTGAGACTTCAATGATGCTTGATAGACTTAAAGACTTAGGATTTAAGTATTCAACAATTGCTGGTATAACGGTATCAGCAGCCGATGTTACAACAAGTAAAAATAAAGATAAGATTGTTGAAGAAGCTAATAAAATGGTTAATACCATTAATAAGCAATATACTCGTGGTTTAATTACTAATGAAGAACGTTTTGAAAAAGTAATTGCTACTTGGAATAATGCTAAAGATGAAGTTCAAAAAGAACTTGAAGAATATGCGAAAACTGATGTTGATAATCCAATTTTCATGATGATGAATTCTAAGGCTCGTGGTAATATTTCGAACTTTACTCAACTTGCTGGTATGCGTGGTTTGATGGCTAAACCAAATGGAGAACCAGTAGAAATTCCAGTATTATCATCATTTAGAGAAGGTTTATCAGTATCTGAATTCTTCTTATCAACTCATGGGGCTCGTAAAGGTAGTGCTGATACAGCGTTAAAAACAGCTGATTCAGGATACTTAACTAGAAGATTAGTTGATGTAAGTCAAGATATCATTGTAAAAGAAGAAGATTGTGGAACTGACCAAGGTGTAGTTGTTAAAGCTTTCATTAATGATAAAAATGGTTCTGTAATTGAAAAATTATATGACCGAATTATTGGAAGATTTGCTAATAAAAAAATTGTTAATCCAGAAACCGGAGCAGTTATTGTTGAACGTAATGAATTAATTACAGAGACAATTGCTGAAAAAATAATTGCAGCCGGTATCGAAGAAGTTGAAATTCGTTCCGTACTTACATGTAATACTCATAATGGAGTATGTTGTAAATGTTATGGTCGAAATCTTGCAACTGGTAATATCGTTGAAATTGGGGAAGCAATTGGTGTTATGGCTGCTCAATCAATCGGTGAACCAGGAACTCAGCTTACAATGCGTACTTTCCATACTGGTGGTGTTGCTGGTGGAGAAGATATTACGCAAGGTCTTCCTCGGGTTCAAGAATTATTTGAAGCTCGTAATCCGAAAGGAAAAGCTACTATTGCAGAAATTAGTGGTAAAGTTTCTAAAATTACTGAAGACCATGGTAAATATAAAATTAGTATTAAAAATGACCTTGAAACTAAGGACCATATTACCAATTATGGAGCTAAGTTAAGAGTTGAAAAAGGTGATGTTGTTAATCCAGGTGATAAATTAACTGAAGGAGCAATAAGTCCAAAAGAGTTATTAGTAGTAACTGACCCATTAACAACGCAAGAATATATCTTAAAAGAAGTTCAAAATGCTTATCGTAGTCAAGGTGTTGAAATTAGTGATAAACACGTTGAAATAATTGCTAGACGGATGATTTCTAAAATTCGAATTGTTGATTCAGGAGATACCTTCTTACTTCCAGGCTCACTTGTTAATTTCTTTGAATTTACAGATGGTAATAAAAAGGCTATTCTTGAAGGAAAACGTCCTGCAAGCGGAGTACCAGTTTTATTTGGTATTACGAAAGCATCACTTGAAACCGATTCCTTCTTATCAGCTGCCTCATTCCAAGAAACAACTCGTATTTTAACAGACGCAGCAATTCGTGGTAAGGTTGACCATTTACAAGGCTTAAAAGAGAATGTTATTATTGGTAAATTAATTCCAGCTGGAACAGGTATCAAAGCTTATCAAAATGTTGATTTTGACCTTGAAACCGCTTTTACTGATGGGGAACCTCTTGAAGTACTTGAAAATGAATTTGTAGAAGAAAATTAAGATTTAAAATTAAATAACTGATGTTTAGGCATTGGTTATTTTTTTACAATCAAATATAAAAAAAATAAAAAAAATATGTAGATAATATGAAAAAATGTCATAAAATAATAACACTATAAATTAAGAAAAGTGTCATAAGAATATAGAATAA
>CANQMV010000033.1 GCA_947625085.1 uncultured Bacilli bacterium | reverse complement strand
AAAAACCTATTTCAATTGCCTCCTCTCTTATTTTTTTTATATGAGTTTTAAAATCAGATGTACTCATAAAAACATCCTCCTTTCCGCTGGATACTAAGCCAACGGGTAATATTATAAATGTTATCTCGGAAAAATAAAAGAAGAACCCTTGATTTAATTGGGTTCTATCTATATTTCCGAGATAATATTAATTCAGAGATAAAATGAATGGTTTCAATTTACTTCCATCACCCCCTATAATATTTATATTGGATTTCAGATTAAGACTGGGGCGAACCGCGCCGTAGTGGTACACGTAGTTGTCGTCCACATAGCCAGTCGTGTACCAGCGAGCAACACTGCTAGAATAGAAAGAGGAGGGAGACAAAAGCCATTCGTCTGTACTATGGTTGGCTGTTGTTTGTAGCCAACTGGAACTTGCACCAGTATAATCAGTTACAATTTTTGCCCAATTACAACTATTTTCCGTATACTTTTCATCACTTGGATACATTAGAGAAATATAACCTGACCAAGTTGCGCTATTATCAGGCCATATTTTTCCACCTTTACGTTCAAAAGTATTTGGAAATGTATCAAATCTTTCGCAATAGGCTGTTTCTTCTTGAGTATAAATTTCAGTTGTTGTTCTCTCATTTTTATAAACATCCAGCAGTGTTCCAGTAGGCGAATATGACGCACCAGACGCACTATTACAGCTTATACTACTATCAGAAAATGTACCTAAATAATATTTTGTATTTTCTATCATACTTTTAGCATTTTTACTTAAATAACTCATATAACCATCACTCGGTTCTTTTGTTTCTTTATCACTTCCAGCATTTAACCAATATTGGAGTCCTCCGGTTGCCCAATCATTTTTATATTGGCTCCTTGTTGTATAATACCAATAAGCATTATCGGTACTTGAATATCTTATTTTATATTCTGTTCCATTTTCTGCACTAAAATTTGATGGCATTATATCGCCTTTTAGAGTTTCGTTTCTTACTATCTTTATATGTTCTGCTCCACTTTCGTCTTTAAATATTCCAAGTATTCTCCAAATCTCACAATTTTCTTCATTTTGTTCTTTTCCATCTTGGCAATTAAAATATATATAATTATTGACATTTGGTCCTACATATCTATATTCTCTTATTTCTTGGCCACTACCTTCTTGATATAATGTTCCGTCTTGATTTATCGCTACTAATCCCCCATTGAATTCTGGCTCCGTACAAGTATCCGTTACATTACTTATTAAGGTATCTTTAACTACATCTGACGCTGGACCAGTTAATATAGGCAATCCTTTTTTTTCAAAATCTCCTTTTACATTTACTTTGATACTTGCAAAAATATCATTTCATTCACTAATTGAATAATCGACTGTATCGCTTTCTCCTTCTATTTCTCCAATTACCGTTTCATCACTTATCCACATGTATAATTGATAGGTTATTTCTATTTTATCGTTTGTATTCTTTGGAATTGTATTTACCCAAATTCTTTTATTTATTAAATTGTCATAACTTACTCCATTTAATACTGTTTTAGGGTCTTCTCCTTTTTTTGTTTCTATTAACGTAAACTTTAAATCTTTATCTTTTATTCGGTTTTCTTCCGTCTTTCCCTCTGGTACTTCGCCACGTGTTAATATTATTTCATACCATATATCTTTTTCCGTATATGTATTCTTGCCATCAATTGTAAATTCGAATACTTTACTTGGGTCATACGTTGCACTTGGCATTGCATTTGGCATATTTATAGCATTACCTTCTTTATAATGCATATAAATATCTCCAACTACTAATTGACTATTACTACTTCCTGTTTTGGAATATGAATAAAATGCATAGGTTATTCCTATACTTACTAGTAAAACTAAGACTATCAAGATACACATTAATATAATATTTCTTTTCTTATTTTTCATTTTCTACCTCTCTTATTTTTTATATTTTTATAATAACACATTCGCCCCTGTTTAGCAATATTTATGTATTTAAAAGCACATAAAAGCCTAGTCTCATTCTACTAGTTTTATGTGTCTTATTTTGTCAATTTTTAAAATATAGTTACCCTTTAAATTAAGTACTATACCCCCCCCCAGGTTGACAAATTGTCAACTTCTTTTTGACTTAATTTTTCTTCTATTTTAAACATATAATCACTTCCTATTTTCTATAAAAATAATATCACAAGAAAGTTAGAATAGCAACTATTTTTTTGATATTATTAATTTTAATATCAAACGCTCTTTAAAAAAATCTTGACATTATTTTAAATCATATTATAATATTAATGAAATAAAAAAGGAATTGGAGTATATATGGGAGTATTGAAGGCTAGTATTGTTTTTACCGGAGGACCTTGTGCTGGAAAAACCACAACAATTGAAGCGGTTAAAGAAGATTTAGAAAATAAAGGTTATTACGTTTTACATTTAAATGAATGTGCAACCGAACTAATAAATGGAGGAATTAGACCATTTGGAGAAAATGCGTTAAGTGTTTTTGATTTTCAAAACGAAGTTTTAAATTTACAACTTTATAAAGAAAAACGTTATTTCGATATCGTTAAAAAATTTCCTGATGATAAAGAATGTATTATTTTAATTGACCGAGGAATTTTAGATAATAAAGGATATTTAGGAAGTGAATTATTTAGTCAATTACTTCAAAAAAATAATTTAAAAGAAGAACATATTGCTGAACATTATGATATGGTAATTCATATGGTAACAGTTGCAACTGAAGTTAGAAATAAATATAATACTAGTACTAATTCAGCCAGATTTGAAAATCCGGAAGAAGCAATTGATTTAGATAAAAGAATTAGTGAAGTATGGAAAAATAGTAAAAACTTCAAATTAATTGAAGCAACTGATGTAATTGAAGAAAAAATTAGTGAAGTATTAAGCCTAATACATGATTTTTTAAATAAGTAAATATAGTTTAGTCTATATTTTTTTTTATTTTTTTGTTAAAATAAAATTAGAAAGTAGGTTAAAATATGAAAGTAATTGAATTTACCCCCTTAGAATTAATTAATATGATTGATAATTCTAATAATTTAGAACTTAGTGGTGGCTATGGTTCTTTATTTCTTTGGAATGGTAATTTAATTAAACTTGATAATCAGCTTTATTCGGTTATTGATAGTATTTCCAAAAATGAAATTGAAAGCCGGATAAAAGGAATTAATCTTTATGCTTCCAAATATAAAGATAACCCTTATATTTCAACGGAACAAATTGCTTATCTTTTAGAAAAACAACCTAATATTAGATTAACTGATTTTGATTTAGGAGTTGTTAAAGTTAATGGAACCGTTTGTGGAACTATTCTCCCCAATCATTTAGACTATGATAATCTAAAAAATTTAAAAACCGATAATCCAACTTTAGTTTATAAAATTTTAAAAAATGTTTTTTTAGCCTTAAGTGAACTTGAAGAAAATCAAATTTATCATTTAGATTTATATAAAGAAAAATATTTAAAGCCTAATATTAATATTTTATATAAAGATAGTGAGATAAAATTATGTGATTTAAGTGGTGAATATATTGCTTATGGAGAAAATTACTGTGCAACTATCATGTATGAAGAATTCTTAAAATTACTTGACTATCTTTTAAGAGAACTAAGAGAAAATAATCCTATTTATTATATATTATTAAATTTCTTAAGAGATTTTCTAGCTGAACATGAAATTCATGATAAAAAAGATTCTCTTTTTGCCCTAACCAAATTTGGAAATTTTATTATTGATGGAGTAAAAACTCTAGGAATTAATGAAGAAGATATAGCAATTTCTAAAGAAGAACTTAAAAATAAGCCCAAAAAAATTTACTGTGGAAATTTAAGTCTTAATGAAAAAGAATTAAAAGACCTTTTTATCCCAAGTGAAATAGTTTATGGAAAATTAGAAGTTGAAGGAAATAAAATAATTAAAGATGTTACCTTCCCTAAAACTATTTTAAATGGTTTAAAAATAAGTGGAGTTGAAGTTTTAGAAAATGTGGTTTTACCTGAAATAATTAAAAGTAGTATGACTTTAAATGATGTTTTATATTTAAAAAATGTAACCTTACCTAAACAAGTACTTTACAGTGTTTATTTACCTGATTTAATTTATTTAGAAAATATTTCTTTTGCTAATATAAATACAAGTCTTTTTATGAAAAAAATTAAAGTAATGAAAAATGTTACTTTTGCTCCTAAATTTGAATATCTTGATTTAAATAGTTTAGAACAAATGGAAAATGTAACCTTACCAAGAAATCTTTCAATTTTAAATTTAGAATCTATTTCAACCCTTAAAGATGTTTTACTTCCAGATACTATTTTTTATCGTTTAACCTTAAAAAGTTTAGATTCTTTAAATGGAGCTTTAGTATCAGATAATGTTTCTAATTATAAAATTGAAGTAAATAATAACTTTTATAATTTATTTGATTTAATGGAGCAATATGATATAAGAAAAGTTGCAACTAAAGAACTTTAGATTTTTAAACTGGGTGAATATGAATAAATACTTCCTTTATATTTTCAAAAGATTCCAAGATTTTCTTTTCAATATTATTAGCAATTTCATGACTTTTAAAAGTTTTTAAATTGCCATCCACACTAATTGTTAAAATTAAAATAAACTTATAACCAATAGAAACCGAATGAACATCACTTACTTTAAGTATATTTTTGTTTTTTAAAATTAATTTTACAATTTTATTTTTCGTTTCTAAATCAAGCGATATATCCATTAAAACATTATAACTTTCTTTAAAAAGATGTAAACCACTAAAGAAAAACCAAATGGATATTAAAATACCAACTATTGAATCAACAAAATATATTTCAAAAAATGATAAGATTGCGGAAACTAAAACTCCAGATGTTAAAAACATATCATTTCGATTATCTAACATACTAGATTTTATTAAAATATTGTTTTCTTTTTTATACAACTTTTTAGTATAAAGATAAAGAGCTAATTTTACTATAATTGTAATAACGGAAGCTAAAATTAAACTATACGAAAAAATTACTTTATTTCCTAATATTAAAGACATAACAGAATCATATAAAAGTTTAATTGCAATAATTAAAATGGAAATACTAATAAACATTGAGAATATATATTCTGCTTTACCATGGCCAAAATTATGGTCATCATCACTTTCCCCACTAGCAATTTTATTTCCAATTGAAGTCATTAAAGACGCAAAAACATCTCCTATACTATTAAAACTATCAGCAATCATTGATTGACTTTTAAAAATTAAACCTGTTATTATTTTGATAAAAAATAAAAGAAAATTAGAAACAATTCCTAATATCCCAACTTTTTTAGTTACATTAAACCGATTCATATTATCACCCTTAAAACATAATTATTATATTCTTTACTTATCAAATTTTTCCTCGATAATTTCCGCATCAACTATTTTTTGGTCGGATTTTTTAACTTTATTTAAATTTTTAACCTTGCCCTTTTTACTTTGATAAACTTTATATATGTAATAAACAAGTACTAAAATAAGAATAATTGGTAAAAGAAAAACAAAAATATTTGCTAAAACAATTGAAATCACAATAATTATAATAAAGTTAAAAATAATTTTTAAAATATTTTTTATATCTATCATATTTCACCTTCTATAAATAATAACTTGATTATAACTTTTAAATTAAGATTTGACAAGATTTTTAATAGATTATGTCGAATTAATTTTTTTTATTAATAAAAATACATTTTTTTTAATATACATTTGTCATTATAAAGCAATAATAGAAATTAAAATTAGACATTTAAATAAATGTAAACTAAAAATATAAATAATTTTTTTAAAACCTTTAAAATTAAATAACTTTTTATTTTTTAGGCTTAACAAAATTCGACATTTATGTAAACAAAATTACCTTAAAAAAATGTTTATAAATTTACACTTTTAAGTATTTTTAAAAAGTAAGGAGGGATATCTAGTTCAAATTGTAGTTTTTCTTTGGTTATTGGATGAAAAAATTCTAAATAATATGCATGTAAGCATAATCTATTAACTTTACTTTTCTTTTGGTTATATTTTTTATCCCCTACAATTGGATTACCTATATCATTTAAATGAACTCTGATTTGATTTTTCCGACCTGTTTTAATATTAATATCTAATAAAGAATAATTTTTATTTTCATAAATGACTTTATAAGTAGTAATTGCTAATTTTCCATCTTTAGAATTAGTAGAATAAACTAAATTCGTCCTTGTTTCTTTTAAATATGATTTAATAACTCCTTCTTTATTTTTTAAATTACCATCAACTAAAGCCATATATTTTCTAGTTACTTTATCCCAATTTGCTTGTAAGATATTTTTTACTTCTAAACTTTTGGCAAAAATTACTAATCCGGAAGTATCATAATCAAGTCTGTGAACAATAAAAACTTTATTATTTTTATTTTTCTTTTTCAAATATAAATAAACTTTATGAAACAAAGTATTTTCTTTTTCTTTTAAATTTGCAATGGTTAATAATTTGGAATCTTTATTAACTACTAAAAGATACTTATCTTCATAAATAATTTTTAATTTATCTTTCTTCATTTGTTAACCTATTAATAGCATTTATGACTGCAAGACGACCATATTTATAGGTAAGAGAACCTTGAAGATAGGCAATATAAGGTGGACGAAGTGGTCCATCACAGGAAATTTCAATACTACTTCCCTCAGTAAAACTACCACTTGCCATAATGATTTTGGAAGTATAACCTGGCATATCCGTTGGAACTGGTTTTAAATAACTATCGATTGCACTCATTTCTTGAATTCCTTCCACAAATTTAATTAATTTAGCCTCATCATTAAAAGTAATATTTAAAACAATATCAGCTCTTGCTTCATTATAACTTGGTTCTACAAAATAACCTAATTCTTCTAATAAGGCACTTGCAAAAATACTAGTTTTTAAACTACTAGCAACAACACTTGGAGCCATATATAAACCTTGAAAAAATAATTTATTAATTCCTAAACTTGGTCCAACTTCAAAACCTTGACCAGGAACTGTTAATCTCTCTGCAACTAATGATACTAAATCACTACGCCCTGCAACATAAGCCCCATTTGGCGCAATGCCACCTCCTAAATTTTTAATTAAAGACCCAACCATAATATCCGCCCCAACCATAGTCGGAGTTTCAATTTCAGTCATTTCACAGTAACAATTATCAACCATGATAATAACTTCTGAATCGATATCTTTTATAAATTTTATAACTTTGGCTAGTTTATCAATCGTTAAACTTTTTCTAGTTGAATAACCTTTACTACGTTGAATTTCAATAACCCTACACTTGTTATTTTTTAAAAATGAAGCAATTTTTTCATAATCAAAATCATTATCAACTAAATCTATCTCCTGATACTTTATCATAAAAGATTTTAAAGAACTAGGATTTTCTTTTATACCAATTACTTCATCTAAAGTATCATAAGGTTTACCAGTTATTGAAAGTAATAAATCATTTGGTCTTAACAAACCAAAAAAAGTAGTTGTTAAAGCATGAGTACCTGAAATAAATTGACTTCTAACTAAAGCCTTTTCACTTCCTAATACCTGAGCAAAGATTTTTTCTATTTTATCTCTTCCTGTATCATTATAACCATATCCTGTTGTTCCATAAAAATCACTTTCACTTACTCGATATTCTCGAAAAGCATTTAAAACTAAATTACTATAATGTTCTTCTAGTTCATCTACTTTAGCAATTTCTAATTTTATTTTTTCATCGATTTTTTTAATTAATTCCTTATCAATTTTCATCTATTCTAATCACTTCTCCATTTTTTATTTCTTTATTATTTATACTATCAATAATAACCTCAACTACTTTAGAAACTTCAATTAATTTTTTTTGATTAATTCTTGTTAATTCATTTTTTAAAAACGTTTTATCAATCATCCTCGTTGACTCGGTATTAACCCAATTAGGGGCAATAGCAATTATTTTTTTATCAAGACTTAAAGCTAAACTTTTTGTTAATTGAATAATCCCTGCTTTACTTACAGCATAATCAAGATTGTATTCATTATAAGTATCAATTCCATCAGTACTAGCCATATTTATAATAATAGAATCTTTAGTTAATTTAGTTAAAGCATATTTAATAACTAAAAACGTTCCTACTATATTTACTTCTAATACGTTCATAAACTCAAACTTAGTTTTATCTTCAATTAAATTATCATGATAAGTAGCCGCATTATTAACTAAAATATCTAAACTATCAATATCTTTAAATAAATTTTTAATCTCATCTTCTTTACTTAAATCGCACTTTTTTATATAGCATTTAACTTGGTAATTAGTTTCTATTTTTTCTTTTAATTCTTTAATTAATTTAAAATTACTATAATAAGTTAAATATAAATTATAACCAAGACTTGCCATTTTAAGAGCTAAATTAGCCCCTATTCCATAACTTGCACCAGTTATTAAACAATTCATACTAATCCCTCAAATTCCTTTACATTTTATCATTTATTATATTGAAAATCAAGATTAGTTCTTTAAACTAAAAAACTCAACTATTTAGCAGTCGAATTTTTAATCTTTTCAATATTTTCATTAACTCGAAAAACCCATCTAACATCTTTATTGTATTCTTTATAAATCTGACTTGGAGTTGTTAATTCTTTTTCATAAAAGTTTTTTTCTATATATTTAATATATTCTTTAATTGAATCATCTAAACTATTAAACTGTTGATAATACCCTCCATAACAAGCAACTTCATCATTTGTATTTTTATCATAATACATTTTCCCAACATTATTACATTTTTTTACTAAAAAACTACATTCAGAATCACACCCGGTTGCTTCAATTATCATACTAGCTACTAAATAAGGATTTAAATTATTTGCAATTGAATATTTAGCAATTATTTCTCCTTTTCCACTCATTTCATTTTTTAAGTAATTATTAATTTTTTTAGCAATTACTAATGAATCTTCATTTTCATAAGATAAATCAGTTCGAAGTAAAACATCTAGTTCTTCCATAATAGCATTGTTATTTAACTTTGTTTTACTATTAGTTTTTATTACAATATTATAATTCGTTGCTAATTTATTGGTAATAGTAATTCCCTTTACCCAAAAAACATTAAAAATACATACTAAAATTATTAAAATTATCTTTCTTTTCATACTACTTACACCCCTAATATAATATATTACTTTACTGATAAACTCTTACATGAATATCATCTTTATTCATTGTAACAAAATAAGATTTAACTCTTCTTAAATTTAAAATTTTATCCATTTTATCAAATTCTTCAGGCTTATCTTCTTTATTATTGTTATATAAAATATAAATGATATTATTAATTTTTCCCGTTTGTTGTTCTAAAAATCTTAAAATTGGTGATGGAACTTTATTAAACCATAAAGAAGTAACTAAAATAATGTTTTGATAGTTTTTTAAATTTAAATTACATCTTTTAATTGCTAATTTTTGTTTAGAATAAGTACTTGTAATTTTTTTTAGAAATCCCACTTTTTCTTTTGTTTCAATTTGATAAACTGAAGCATTATAAGCAATTTTATATTTAGAAACAATCTTTTTTATATCTTTTTTATCTCCATAAAAAACTATTAAATTCCCCATTTCAATTCACCAATAATATATTACACCGAATTTAAAAAAATAACAACGAAAATTTAACTTTTTTAAGAATTTTCTTTTAAGTAGGAAATTGCCTCATTTAAGGTTTCAACTTTAACTATTTCTACTTTTAAATTATATTTCTTTTTAGTATCAATTGCTTCTTGATAATTTTCTGATGGGACAAAAAAGATATCAGCCTTTTTACTATCAGCTCCAATTATTTTGTATTTAACTCCACCTATTTCTCCAATATTTCCAGAAATATCTATAGTTCCAGTTCCAACAATTTTTCGACCTTTAGTTAAGTCTTCATCTACTAATCTATCATAAATAGCAAGTGATAACATAAATCCTCCACTTGGTCCTGATTCATTATTTTTGAAATTTAAAGAAATTTCAGGTTCAACATCATAATCATAAACATTTACTAAATAAAGACCTATTACTTTTTCACCATCTATTTCTTTTAATTTAGCATAACACTCTTTTTCTTTATTATTTCTAATTACTTTTACTTTTAAATTATCATTAAGTTTTAAGGTACTTAAATAGTTTTTATATTCTTGATTATTTTTAATTGGAACATCATTAACACTTACTAATGTATCACCAACTTCTATATCGGTATCACTATCTTTACTTACATAAATAACTTTATATTCATTACTTTTAATATTAATATTACGTCCAGCTAATTTATAAGCATTAATAATAGCATTACTATTAGCCTCTTCTAAATATAATTTTTCTCGTCTATCAATATCATTTCTATCCTCTTCATCATCAAGAGTTGAATTATAAATACTTGTAAGTTCCCATTTATCAATTAGAAAACTTAAAAGATAAGTTGGAATCGTTGCATTAATTTGACTAACATAAGCCAAATTATAACTTCCTTTTTCATCACTTTTAAGATTTATTCGATTAGCTAAATCAATTGTCCCTCCACCAATATAAATATAATATGGAAGTGGATATGTAAATACTCTTAAAAGAATTAATAAAACAAGATAAAAAATTAAATCTTTATGATTTTTTTTAATAAATTTTTTTACTTTTTCATATATATTACTAATCACAATAATCACCTATATAATTATAACAAAAAATAAGGATTTTTATGAAGAAAAAAAATATTAATTTAATAATTTGTTGTATTATTCTACTTTTTTTATTTGAAATTTTTAATCATTCTAATAGTATTATTAATACTATTTATGAAAGTACTTCGATTTGGTTTTATAACTTAGTTCCAACTATTTTTCCAATTTATTTAACAGTTGATTTATTATTAAACTATAATGGAATTAATTATTTAAGTAATATTTTTGGAATTTTTATGGAAAAATTTTTTAAAATGAAAAAATCTACTTCTTTTGTTTTTCTTTTATCTTTAATCAGTGGTTTTCCTAGTAATAGTAAATATATTAAAAGTTTACTTGATGAAAAAATAATTAATCATCAAGAAGCAGATAAGTTATTAACTTTTACGCATTTTTCTAATCCGTTATTTATAACTTATAGTATTTCTAATTTTTTACATAATAAAACGGTTGGAATTGTTATTTTAATAAGTCATTATTTAACTAATTTTTTAATTGGGTTTGGTAATCGAAATTATTATATTAATTTTAATGAATCTAAAATTAATGAGGTTAAAAAAAATAGTTTTGTTGAAACTTTAACTATTTCTATTTTTAATACTATCAAAATTTTATTTTTACTTTATGGTATTATTACTTTTTTTATGATAATTACAACAATTATGAAGGAAAATTTACCTTTTAATAGTTTTGTTAATAGTTTGTTATGTGGTCTTTTAGAAATGACTCAAGGAATTTATTATATTAAGGATATTAATATTCCTCTTAGTTTAAAGGCTAGTTTAATTACTTTTTTTATTTCTTTTGGGGGCTTAAGCATTCATATGCAAGTATTTAGTATTTTAAGTAATTATAAACTTAAATATTCTAATTATTTTCTTGCAAGATTAATTCATGGTTTAATTGCTTCTTCGATTGTATTTTTGTTTGTTTATTTTAGGTTATAGCAAAATGAATTTTATATAAGTCTTCAATATTTCGATTTCTAAATACTATATCCATACTATATAGACTATTAACTGTATCAAAATAATAATTTATATCTTCAATTGTAACTAAACCATCTTTAGAACCGGGTATTATATAATTAACTTCATTATAATTAATACTAACTTCATTAATATTTTCAATTATTTGTAATGGATATATTTTATTTGTAGTTGTTATTAAATTAAAGGTATTATCGTTAACTTTGGTAATTGATACTACTCGGTCAGCAGGATTTAGGATATCATCATAAATTACTTTGGTAAGATTATTTTTATAATTAACTGTTTCACTGATTATTTCTTCGTAATTACTTCTATCTTGATAAGTATAAGTTACATTAGTAATAGTTGCCATGATTATAACAACTAAAAGCATAGTTAGAAGCAGTTCGATGGTTGTAAAGCCTTTATTATTCATAAGCCACCTCGATTATAAGTCAATTATATAATAAGTTTGTAAAATTGTAAATTATGTTAATTAAAATAATGAAATCCCTAATAAGT
>CANQMV010000032.1 GCA_947625085.1 uncultured Bacilli bacterium | reverse complement strand
AACTTCAAGGAATTGAAGAAGGAAAACTTCAAGGAATTGAAGAAGGAAAACTTCAAGGAATTGAAGAAGGAAAACTTCAAGGAATTGAAGAAGGAAAACTTGAAGGACTTAAACAAGGAAAATCAGAAGCGTTAAAAACTGTAGTTTTAAATTTGCAAAAACAAAACCTTGAAATAGAAACTATTTCTGAAATATGTAATTTATCAAAAAGCGAAGTATTTAAAATTTTAAATGAAAATAGTAATAATTAAGATTTTAGATATATTTAAATGTATTTTTATTAGCAGTTTATTCTAAAATTTTACCATAATCGACTTATTAATTTGTTAAAATATCCATGAATTATAGGAGGATTAATGGAAAAAATAAATGGGTTATTATGGAGTATTGCAACAGTTTTTTTAGTTGCATCTGGAATTTATTATGCTTTTAAACTTTCTTTTCTTCATTTAAATTTTAAAGAAATTTTTCAAAACTTTCGAAAAAACTCTAATTCTAAAACCGGAATATCTTCATACGAATCTTTAACAGTCGCTCTTGGAGCTTGTATTGGGGTTGGTTCTTTGGCTGGAATTGCCCTTGCTATTTTTAAAGGAGGAATTGGGACTATCTTTTGGATTTGGATTTCTTGTCTCTTAGTTGCTCCTAATGCTTTAGTTGAAAACGCTTTAGCCGTAATTTATCATCAAAAAGTTCAAGATACTTATTTAGGAGGTCCTCCTTATTATATAAAAGATGGACTTGGTTATAAAAAATTAGCTATTGTTTATGCTTTTTTAGTAGCTTTTTCTTATTTGGTTGGTTTTTTAACTATTCAATCTAATTCTATATCAAAAGCAATAACTAATTTTTATGATATTCCGCCACTTTTAATTGGAATTATTGTTGGAATTTTATCATTCATAGTAATTCAAAAAGGGATTAAAGGAATTGCTAAGTTTTCTTCTGTTTTTGTTCCGTTAATGGGAATTTTATATTTAATTATTTCTTTTTATGTTATATTAAAAAATTTTAATTTATTTCCAAATCTTCTTTTATCAATTGTAAGAGAAGCCTTTAACTTTAAAGCCCTTGGCTATGGGTTATTTTCGGTTATTTTAATTGGTATTCAAAGAGGTATTTTTTCAAATGAAGCAGGAAGTGGAACCGGAGCAATTGCATCAGGTAGTACCTCTTCTAAAAACCCTATATCACAAGGTTTAATTCAAACTTTAGGAGTTTATATAACAACTTTTATTATTTGTACAGGAACGGCTTTTATTATTTTAACATCCGATTATTCACCTGCAATTTATAGTAATGTTAATGGCATTGAAATAACTCAAAATGCTTTTTTATATCATTTAGGGGCAACTGGCAATATCTTTTTGTATTTTTGTATTATTGCTTTTGCCTTTTCAACAATTATTTCCGGATATTATTATGGGGAAGTAAATATGAAATTTTTATTTAAAAATATGAATTCTAAACATGTATTTGCTTTAAAAATAATTACTTGTTTACTTTTAGTTTTAGGTTCAATCATGAGTCCTAATTTTCTTTGGAGTTTTGTCGATATATTGGTAGCAATTTTAGTTATTATTAATGTTTTTAGTATTTTCAAACTTCGAAAAGATGTTATAATAGAGTATATGAGTTATAAAAGGAAGTGCCGTGATGATAGGAAACGATTGGGACCAAGTATTAGAAAGTGAATTTGCCAAAGAATATTTTTACAATCTTTTAAAATTTGTTCAGGGAGAATATAAAAGAAAAACCATTTATCCAAGTAAAAAAGAGGTTTTTAAAGCCTTTCGTTATACGCCTTATAAAAATGTAAAAGTTGTCATTCTAGGACAAGACCCATATCATGGTGAAAACCAAGCTGAAGGGCTTAGTTTTTCTGTTCCTAAAGGGGTTAAAAAACCACCATCTCTTCAAAATATTTTTAAGGAATTAGAAACGGATTTAGGTTGTAAAATACCAACAACTGGTTCGCTTGTTGCATGGGCTTTACAAGGGGTGTTGCTTTTAAATACAGTATTAACAGTTGTTAAAGACCAAGCAGCAAGTCATAAAGATATTGGTTGGGAAACCTTTACGGATTATGTTATTCAAAAAATAAATGAAAAAGATACTCCTGTTGTTTTTATTCTATGGGGAAGTTATGCTCGAAGTAAAAAGAAATATATTACTAATCCTAAACATTTTATAGTTGAATCTGCCCATCCATCACCACTTTCAGCTTATAATGGCTTTTTTGGTTCAAGACCTTTTTCCAAAACAAATGCTTTTTTAATAAAAAATAACTTACAACCTATTAATTGGCAAATTGAAGATAAATAATTAAAAAAAATAAATAAATTTTCAGGTAAGTTTTTGTCGATTAAAGATATTTATAAAAATAAAATAACTTCATATATTATATATGGAGGAATAATATGTTTCAAAGATTTGATGAAGAAACCAAAAAAATATTAAAACAAGCAAAAAAAGAAATGCAAGAATTAAAACATCCATTTGTAGGAACAGAACATTTACTATTAAGTATACTAAACAATCGTACATCTAAGATAACTTTAAAATTAAATGAATATGCTATTTATTATGAAAATTTTAAAGAAGAACTTATTAATACAATTGGAATAGGTAATAGTTTAAATTCTTATTTTATTTATACTCCACTTTTAAAAAGAGTAATTGAAAATGCAATTTTAGATACTAAAGAGGATAATTTATTTGAAGTAAATTTAAATGCTTTATTTTTAGCTTTATTAGATGAAGGTGAAGGAGTTGCAATTCGAATTTTAAGTAACTTAGGTGTTAATATAGATGAATTATATTTAGATTTTTTTAATAAAGAAGAAGTAAATTCCAAATATAAAAATAAAAAGAAATTATCTATTTATGAACATTCAATTGACCTAGTAGAAAAAGCTAAAAATGGAAAAATTGACCCAGTTATAGGTCGAGAAAAAGAAGTAAATCGTTTGATTGAGATATTACTTCGAAGAAATAAAAATAATCCTTTATTAATAGGTGATGCTGGAGTTGGAAAAACCGCGATTGTTGAAGCCCTTGCTTATAAAATTTTTAAACGTGATGTTCCAAATGCATTAATTGATAAAAAAATTCTTTCGGTTTCAATGGCTAATTTAGTAGCCGGGACTAAATATCGTGGAGAATTTGAAGAAAGAATTAGTAAAATAATTAAAGAAATAGAAAGCAATCCCAACATAATTGTTTTTATTGATGAAATGCATTCGTTAGTTGGAGCCGGTGGAGCCGAAGGAGCAATTGATGCTTCAAATATTTTTAAACCAGCCTTGGCAAGAGGTAAAATTAAATTGATTGGCGCAACGACTACTAAAGAGTATAAAGATACTATTGAAAAAGACAAAGCTTTAAATAGAAGATTTCAAACGATTTTAGTTGAAGAACCAAATCTAGAAGAAACTAAAACTATTTTACGAGGAATAAAACCACTTTATGAAAAATTTCATAATGTTTCAGTTTCAGATGAAGTTATTGAAAATATTGTAACTCTTGCCGATAAATACATATTTGATAGAAAAAATCCTGATAAAGCAATTGATATTTTAGATGAAGTTTGCGCTTTTAAATCTTTACAAAAAGATAAATTATCATTAAAAATCGAAATGCTTTTAAAAGAACAAGAAATAATTTCTAAAGAAAAAAATAATTACATTATTAAACATGACTTCGAAAATGCTTCTAAAGTTAAAAGTAATGAAATAGTTTTAGAAGATAAACTTAATAAATTATATTTAAAAAATAAAAATAATTTTCAAAAGATGGTTACTCTTGATGATGTTGCCAGAATAATAAGATTAAAAAGTAATGTTCCAGTTTATGAAATTGAAAAAGAATTTAAAAGTTTAAAAAATATTGAAAAAGAATTAAACGAAAAAGTTTTAGGTCAAGAAGAGGCAATAAAAACTTTAAGTATGGAAACTAAAAGAATTAAATTAGGTTTAAAAGATGGAAATAGGCCAACCTCATTTTTATTTACTGGAAAAAGTGGAGTAGGTAAGACTAAATTAGTTAAAGAATATGCTAATTTTTTAAAAATGCATTTGATAAGACTTGATATGAGTGAATATAAAGAATCATATACGACTAGTAAAATTATTGGTTCTCCTCCTGGATATGTGGGATTTGATTCACATAATACTGTATTAGATGAAGTTCAAAATAATCCATATTCAGTTATCCTACTTGATGAAATCGAAAAAGCTAATCAAAGTGTTTTAAATTTATTTTTACAAATTCTTGATGAAGGATTTGCTACTAATTCAAGTCAAGAAAAAGTATATTTTAATCATACAATTATTATTATGACAAGTAATGTTACTGCTTCAGTTAAAGCCATTGGTTTTAATCAAGATAAAAGTAAAAGTATTAGGTTAAAATTAGAAGAAGTTTTAAATGTCGAGTTCCTTAATCGAATTAATCATATTATTCAATTTAATGATTTAGAAAGTGATACAATTAAACAAATTATTGAAATGGAAATTCATAAAATTAAACAAAGATTTAAAGAACAAAAAATAAAACTTTCAATTGATAATAATGTGATTGATGATATTTTAAAATTATCCAATTATGAAAAAAATGGAGCAAGACAAATTTCAAAAATTCTGGAAGATAAAATAGATAATATTGTAATTGATAACATATTAAATGGAGTTTCTAAAGTTAATATAAAAACTCTTAATTAAAAAAAATCATAATTTGCTATGATTTTTTAATTATATTCTTTATTTAAAAATAAGGAATAACCAATAAGACCTATTAATAAAGTACTTAACATTATAAAATTATTTCGAAAGTAAATTTCATTATTTATAATATCAAGTTTAGTATTGGTTAATATTATTTGATAAATTACAAAGGTATAAACATAAATTCCCATATTTAAAACGTTATAAGATATTGTTTTTTTAAAACATTTTTTCTTTGATAAAATTGTTAAAATAATTATAAAAGCATAAATAATATTTAAAATAAAATATAATATTGACCAGAAACTAGGTTTATAAAGATTGTCAATCAAAAGAAACATTATAAAAAGATAAATCGTAAATAATATCATTCGAAAGTAATATGCAAATTTTTCCATTATACTTCATCCTTTAAAATTTGTTTAGTTTCCATAAGATAAACATCTTTAAATGTAACATTAAATTTTTCTAATTCTTTTTTAATAACATCTGGATAGATTAATTTGGTTGTTTGAATAGCTTTTCTAATATCTCTTATGGTTACTTCTTGTCTGTTATCAAATGAGGCGTATGAAAATGCTTGTTGTAAAATGGTAAGAGCAATATCGGGATATCTAATTGAGGTTTCATAAACTCTTTTATATTCCGTTGTTGCATCGGTTATAAAAGCCATAATATTTTCTTTAATAAAATCTGTATATTTTAATTTTAAGCCCATTTTCTTTTCAAATTTTGGATAAGTTCCCATCATGATTTGAATTACCATTTCTCTAGTTGGTTCTGAGACATCAATTCTTTGAAAACGTCTTACAAAAGCTTTATCGCGTAGAACATAACGATTATATTCATCACTAGTAGTTGCTCCAATTACTTTAATTGTTCCACGGTCAATTAATGGTTTAATAATATTGGCAAAGTCTAATGTATTTTCACCATTTCCAATTAAAGTATGAATTTCATCAATAAAAATCATTATTTTATCAAGATTTTTTATATGGTCAACTATATACTGAATTCTTAATTCATTTGTTTCAGGGATTACTCCAGTTAAACTTGCCGTGTTAAGTTTAAAAATAGTATAGCCTTTTAAGGCATTTGGAACTTCATCTTTTTTTATTCTATAACCAAGTCCTTCAACAATTGCTGTTTTTCCAATACCAGGTTTTCCAACTAAGATGGCTGATTTTTCAGGAGTTAAAAGAGTAACAATCAATTGTTTAATCTCATCGTCTCTTCCAATTGCAGGATTGGTAACATATTCTTTAGTACTAAAATTTTCACCATATTGATTTAAAATATTCCAAGATTCTTCAACATTGTTATTATTATTATCTAGATTATAAGTTACCTTTTTTTCATCTATTTTTGTATATTCATTATCTTCATTGTAGTTGTTATTTTCATTATTGTTACTATTTACGTTGTCTTCATTATTTTCAATAGTGTTATTATCTTCATTATTTTCGGTATTTTCAACATTACTATTATTTTCGTTATTTTCATTATTTTCAATAATTTCATCGTTATCATTAAATTTAGAATTATCATCTATTATATCAATAACTTCATCTTCATCATCAGAAATATTATTGCTATTTGAATTTTCTATATTATCAAGGCTATTATCTAGATTTTTAAGATTTATATTATGATTTAAATAATTATCTTTAGGTGTTTCTAGAGTTTCAGAATTATCATCTATAATTTCATCATCAATTACTAAAGAGTCGTTATCCATTATACCACCACCATATCTTATTTTATTATATCATAAATTTTAAAAAAAATAGTAGTATTTGCAAATAAAATGAAAATTAACAAAATGAAAAATATAAATTTTAAATTGTTGCTAAAGTTATTTAAAAAAGGTATAATTATATTAAGGAGTGAAAAGGGATGAAAATAGTTGCACTATCAAAGGAAGAATTTGATGCATTTGCATATAAACATAAATATAGTACTTATTACCAAACTTCTGCATACGCTGAAGCGTCAAGGTATGATGGACTAGATACTTTTTATATTGGTTTTGTTGAAGGTGGTTCCTTGATTGGAGTAACTTTATTTCTTCATAAAACATTTTATTTATATTATAAGTATGCATATGCTCCAAGAGGTTTTTTAATTGATTATACCAATCCCAAGGTTGTTCGAAATGTAACAATGGGTCTAATTGATTTATTAAAAAAACAACATTATGCATTTATTAAAATTGACCCACCTATAATTTGTAGTGAAAAAGATAGATATGGTAATGTTATTTATTTTAGCAATACTATTAATGATATATTAAAAATATTAAAACAAAATAATTATATTCATCGTGGTTTTAATAAATACTTTGAAAATTATAAACCTCGCTTAGTTGCTTTTGTTAATTTACAAAATGATATAAAAACAATATATGCTAAGATTGATAATAAATCTAAAAAAATAATTAAGGCAAGTGAAGAAGAAGGGGTAGAAATTTATCATGATCCAACTGGCAACATTCAAGAACTTTATCGTTTTACAACTTTAAAAAATAAAAACCGAAAAAGAAGATATTATCAAGGTTTATACAATAGTTTTTCAGTTAATAATGCAATTGATATCTTCTTTGTAAATGTAAATACTGATAAATATATTAGTAATATGAAGAAAAAGTACGATGAAGAATTAAATGAAAACGAAGAGTTAGCTTCTCTTGTTCAAGATATTTCAATTCCAGACCAAGAAAGACAAATTATTATAAATAAAAAAATCGCAAGCGATGAATCTTTAAATCGTTATAAAAATGAATTAATATATTCAACTAATCTTTCTAAAAGCAATCCAGATTTTATAACAATTGGTGCAGCATTTACAATTAAACATAATAATGGAGTTGAATTAATTATCGATAGTTATTTAGATGAATATTTAAAATTTAATCCAAGATATGTTCTTATTTGGGAACTTATTAAAAAATATAAAAATGAAGGTTTTATGTATTTAAATTTAAATGCTGTAGTTGGTGATTTTAATAAGGAAGATTTAGGTAAATACAATACTTTAAATGATATAAAATTAAGTTTTAATTCAACGGTAATGGAATATATTGGTGAATTTGATTTAGTAATAAATGAACATATGTATAATAAATTTAAAAATTCAATTGAAAAAAAATAAAAAACTGCAATTTTTGCAGTTTTAATTTATATTAGCATATTCTAATCGTAATTTATCAGCAACTGTTACTATAAATTCCGAATTAGTAGGTTTAGCTTTATCTATATCAACACTATAACCAAATATATCTTGCATTAAATCCCAATTGCCTCTCGTCCAACTTACTTCAATAGCATGTCTGATTGCTCTTTCTACTCTTGATACAGTAGTATTAAAATCATCAGCAATTTTCGGGTATAATTCTTTCGTTATTCCTCCAATTACACTTGGGTTAAAAAATACTTCTAAGATACCTTCTCGAATATATGAATATCCTTTAATGTGCGAGGGTACTCCTAATTCATGTAAAACATTAGTAATAGCAATTTGCAAATTATTATGATATAAGTCTAAAGTTTTACCACCTACTTGAACTTCATTTGTACATTCTAAAATTTTTCTTTCTAGTTCAGGTAATTCAAAAGGTTTTAGCATGAAATAATTTACTCCTAAACTAGAAACCCTTCTAATAATTTCTGGAGTATTATAGGATGTTAAGACAATTATCTTAGGAAGATTTGGAATATCTTTAATTTCTTCTAATACTGAAATACCATCTTTTTTTGGCATTATCAAATCAAGCAAAATTAAATCAATTTTATCCAGATTATCTTTGAGAATCTCAATTCCTTCTACTCCATCATTAGCAACTAAGTCTAATGAAATTACTGCGTGACTACTAAAATACTCTTTTATCATGTCGACTAATTGATTATTATCGTCAATCATGAGAATTCTAATTTTTTCCATAATATCCTTTCTATCTACTGCACGCATTTTCATTATATAATAATTTACAAAATTTTTAAAGCCATTTTTTTGTAATAAAATGTCGAATTGGTTAATTTATCTTGTTTATCAAGGTTAAAAAATTATCAGGATTTAAACTAGAACTACCAATTAAATATCCATCAATATTTTTAATTTTTTCAAGTTCTAAAATATTATTTTCATTGACACTACCACCATATAAAACTTTTACCTTTAAATTGTAAGTTGTAAATATATATTTTTTGATTAAAGAAATTGTCTCTTGAATGCATAAATTTGTAGGAATCTTATTAGTTCCGATAGCCCAAATTGGTTCATAAGCAATTATTATATTACTAGTTGTTAAATATTTAAGATTATTTTTTAAGGCTAAATCTATCTCTTTCTTTAAAATTTCTAAAGTTTTGTTATCTTTAAATTCCTCGATACTTTCACCAATACAAAGAATAATTTTAATTTTATGTTTAGCAGCTAAGGCAATTTTTTTAGAAATATATAAATCATCATTAAAAAATTGTCGTCTTTCAGAATGACCAATAAGCGTATAAGTTATTCCTAATTCTTTTAATTGTAAAATAGAAGTATCTCCGGTACAGGCTCCAAATTCTTGAAAAGAAATATCTTGAGCTCCAACTAAATAATTTTTATCATGAAAATCTTTTATATAAATATTACTTGGAAAAAAGATAACTTTTTTATTATTTAAATTATTATTAATTTTTTTTAAATACAAATTTATATCTTTTTTTAATAAATTCATTTTAAAATTAGCACAAATTAATTTCATTTTTTTATTTTCATTCCTTCCACTAATTTAAATAATTTTTCCACTGATTTATTTTCTTCATAATTTTTTAAATTGTTATACATATTATCAATTATTTTTTTATTTTGAGATAACTTTAAAACAGTTTTTGCAAGTCTTTGGGGATTTCTAGCTTTAAGTCCAAACCCATTTTTAATAACAAATTTGGCATTATAGTTTTCTTGACCACCATTTCCAGGGATTAAAATCATGGGGGTTTTCATTTCAAGGGCTTCTGTTACCGATAAACCACCAGGTTTAGTAATTACAACATCAGCAATATTTAGCAAATTAGAAATATCTTTAGTAAAACCTAGAATAGTTACATTACTAATATTTTCTTTCATAATATAATTTAAACATTTATTAGCTAGTTTAGTATTATTACCTGATACAAAAATGATATTTATATTTGGTTTTAATTTTAAAATTTGTTTTAAGTAATTATAAGTATAACTTGCTCCATTTGAACCCCCTCCAAAGAATAAAAAAGTTAATTTCTCGTTTTTAACATTATATTTTTCTTTTACTTTTAAGGTATCTTTTTCAACATTTTTAAATTGACTTGATAAAGGTATTCCAAAGGGAAAAATCTTTTTTTCAGAAACACCATATTTTAATAATTCGCGTTTTACAATTTCATTACTAACAATATAAGCATCTTCATTTTTATGATTTTTAAGCCACATATAATTGGATGAATAATCCGTTATAATTGTAATAATCTTGGTTTGCGTTTTATATTTTTTATTGATAATTCCCATTAAAATACTACCAAAGAAATGGGTAGAAATAATTATATCTGGTTTGTAATCTAAAATTTCTTCTTTTAACTTGCTTTTAAAAAGAATTTTTACGAACTCTTTATAAGGAGCGGTTGCTATTTTATTGTTGCATAGTTCATAACCAATTGTTGAAGGGATATTATTTTGAAATTTGAAGTTTAAATTAAACATTTTTAAATTTAATTTAGCAATTATATTGCCATAATCCATTACATCAATTACTTTTATTTCGAAATCTTTACTATGTTCTTTGAAATAATCATAAATATAGTATGCTGTTGATTTATGACCTGAACCGTATGAGGCATATGTAATTAAAATCTTTTTCATATCTTAATACCAGGTAATTCTTTTCCTTCTAGAAGTTCTAAAGAGGCTCCTCCACCAGTTGAGATATGGGTAAATTTATCTTTATAGCCCATATTGATAATGCATGATGCTGTATCTCCTCCTCCAACAATTGCAACTGCATTAAGGTTAGCAATAATTTCACATAAGTATTTAGTACCTGCTTGAAATAATTCATTTTCATAGTATCCCATTGGTCCATTCCAAAAAATAGTCTTACTTTTCTTTAGGTATTCAGAGAATAATTTTCTAGTTTCGTTTCCAATATCAACTCCAATATCATTTTTATCTAATTTGTTTTTAGTTTCATAGTTAGTACTATCTTTATCTAAAGTTGTAACACTATCTACTGGTAAAATTATTTTATTAGTTTTTAACATTTCTTGGCAAAATTCAAGAGATTCTTCATCAATTAAAGATTTTCCAACTTCTTCTCCTTTAGCCTTTAAGAAGGTATAAGCCATTGCTCCACCTATTAAAATGTAATCAGCTTTTTTTACTAAATTTTTGATTGTTCCAATTTTATCAACGATTTTTGCTCCTCCTAAAATGACTGTAAATGGATGTTTGGGATTATCAGTAATCATTTTTAAATTATCAAGTTCTTTTTCAACTAAAAAACCAATACCTGCTTCTTTTATAAATTTAGCAATTCCAACATTTGAGGCGTGGGAGCGATGACAAGTTCCAAAAGCATCGTTTATAAATACATCTCCAAGACTAGCCCAGTATTTAGCAAGGTCTAAGTCACAACTACTTTCTTTTTTGCCTTCTAAGTCTTCGTATCTTGTATTTTGAAGTAAAATTATATCTTGATTTTTCATTTTAGCTACAGCTTCGTCTACTAATTTACCACGAGTTTCTGGAACAAATAAAACTTCTTTTTTTAATAATTCACTTAATCTTATAGAAACGTTTTTTAAACTATTTTTTTCTAAATCGCTTTCGCTTTTAATTTTTCCAAGATGGGATAATAATATAATTTTACAATCTTTAGCAAGACAATAGTTAATTGTTTTAAGACTTTCTTTAATTCTGTTATCATCAACTATATTTAGTTTTTCATCAATTGGAACGTTAAAATCAACACGAATAATAACTCGTTTTTTATCTAAATTAATATTTTCAATTCTTTTCATATTTGTCCTCTACTTTCAAATTAATTATAGCATTTAATATTAATAGTATCAACAAAAGTCTAATTTATTTACATAAACTGGGCATTTTTCTAATTAATTTTTGGTGTTGAAATATTGATAGATAAAGTGTATAATTAATTTAAGAATAGGTGAGAATATGATAAGTAAATTAAATAAGTCTTTAATTTGTAAAAAAGAAGTTGACAAATTGTCAACTTGGGGGGGGGTATAGTACTTAAATATCAAGCAAATCCTAAAAAATTAAAAGAATAACACTTAAAAAATTGGTAAGAAAATTACCAAGTTTTTAGGTGTTTTTTTAAGTTTATTTAGGAGGAAAAAATGAAAGAACCAAGATTATTAAAAAAAGATATAGATGAAAAAGTTGTTAAAAGTCAGAGAAAAATATTAGTTATAATTATAGTATTTGTTTTAATGTTATTTATTGGAAGTAGTTATTCACTTTTAAAAAATCATGACGAAACAGAAGAGGTAATAACTTTTCAAACTGGAGAATTGAAAATGAAAGTTACAAGTGATAATGCGTTAAATTTAGAAGGAGAACTTCC
>CANQMV010000031.1 GCA_947625085.1 uncultured Bacilli bacterium | reverse complement strand
ATAATAGAAGATACGGATGGGACCATTTATTTATCAGGAGATAATGAATGTATCGATTTTAACTATGTATGGTATTCCGGAAAACTATGGAGAATAACAGCAATATACCCAGATGGAACTATGAAAATGATAACACAAGATGTTATAACAGTAATACCTTGGGGAGCTAATACAACTTATGAAAATTCTTGGATACAAGAGTGGTTAAATGAAGATTTTAAAGAAACCTTGTATAATTATAAAAATATAATCGTGCAAAATGCTTCGTGGAATGCAACTTCAGATGAAAATAATCCACCAGTAAAACCATTAACAGATAAAAGTGCAGCAATAGTGCAAAGAGATGTAGGGGTATTAAATTGGTATGAATATTATCAAAGTTATAAGAGTTTAGGTACTGATGAGATAGCATATGGAAATGGTTATTTAAATATAGGTTATTATTGGTGGTTAATAACTCCAAGAAATGACTCAAATGTTCATCGCGTTGACGACCGTGGCAGCATTTTTGGCTTCAATTCGCCTTCATTGGTTGGAAATGGCATTCGCCCGTCCGTTAATCTAAAATCTGATATCGAGTTGATTGGGCAAGGAACAAAAAGTAATCCATATACGATAAAAGGAGATAAAGAAACAGGAACGAGAGATGAATTAATAAATACAAGAATAAGTGGAGAGTATGTAAAAATAGATGAAAAAGTATATAGAATAGTCGGAATAGAAGATAATACAACTAAATTAACAAGTGTCGATTATGTAAGAGATAAAAAAAGTGGAGCGGTATTAGAGAAAAATTTTGGAAGCAATGCTAGTTGGGAAATGTCAGTTACAAGTGAAAATGATGAATACTGGGGATATTACTTGAACAATACGTGGTTAACTCCTGAATTAGAAAAATATATAGTAAAAGGAACCTATTATTTGGGAATAGTAGGAGATAGCGATACGAATATTAGTGGTAATTATAAAAATTCGATATGTAGTGAAAGTAATACAAGTGAAACAACAAAAAATTGTGAAAAAACAACAAATACATGGAAAGGATTAATAGGATTACCAAGATTAGGTGAAATGTTTTCAGCCCAATTAGGAGAAGGCGTATCAACATCAAGTAATTTATGGTTAATAACTCCATATTCAGACTGGAGTGTCCGAAACATTAGCACCAATGGCTACTTTCTCTCACGTTCTCCTTCTTTTAATGCGTTTGCCGTTCGACCGACCATTAATCTAAAATCAGAAGTTAAAATATCAGGAGGAAGTGGAACAGAAAGTAGTCCATATACAGTGGAAGTATGAAGTTAAAGTTAAAGAAAGTTGTAAATTAATTAAAAAATAGATTGTTATTTGCTATAGCAATCTTTTTGCCTTTAAATATACTATAGAAAAAGATAATAGTTAAAAATTACTATCATTAAAATTTATTTTATGATAAACTAAATTTGTTTAGGAGGAACTATATGATTGAATATAATTATAAACCAAAAGGAGTTTGTTCAACCAATATTAAATTAATAATTAACGATGATAAATTAGAAGATATCATAGTTACAAATGGTTGTCCTGGTAATTTACTTGGAATTAGAAGTTTAATTAAAGGAATGAAATTAAAAGATATAATCAAAAAACTAGAAGGAATTGATTGCAAAGGAAAAAATACTTCTTGTCCAGACCAAATTGCAACTGCTATCAAAGAATATTTAGGAGTTTTAACCAAATGAATTTAGTTTTAGCATCAAATTCTCCAAGAAGAAAAGAATTACTAAAACAAATTGGTTATGAATTTGAAGTTATTGGAAGTAATCAAGAAGAAATCTTAGATAATAAACTAACCCCATTAGAAAATTCGCTAAATATTACCTTAAAAAAAGCATATGATGTTTTAGCTAAAACTGATAAAACAAAAGTCATTATTGCAGCTGATACAATAGTTGTAAAAGATAATCTTATATATGGTAAACCTAAAAATAGAGAAGATGCTTATCAAATGCTAAAAACATTAAATGGTACATCTCACGAAGTAATAACATCATTAGTAGTTATTTATCAAGATAAAGAATACAAAGTATCATCAACTGCTAATGTTTATGTTGATTTATTAAGCGATAAAGAAATAAATAATTATTTAGATACTTTAGAATACGTTGATAAAGCAGGTGGATATGCAATTCAAGGAATATTTTCCAAACATATAAAAAAAATAGAAGGAGATTATTATGCAATTGTTGGTCTTCCTATTAATAAACTTTATAATATTTTAAAAAAAATTATAATTACTTAGAAAGAATTTTAAGTTACTTATTCTTAAATTTCTTTCTTTTTTATCAATTTATTGCTATAATACTGATGTTTGTTTGGAGTTGATTAAATGAAAATAAAATATAATTTAATAAAAAAAGAAATTAATACGATGGCAAGACTTGGAAAATTAGAAACTAATTATGGAACTTTTGAAACCCCAATGTTTATGCCAGTTGGAACTAGAGCGTCCGTTAAAGGAATCTCTCCTTCAGAATTATATGAGATGAAAAGTGGTATTATCCTTGCTAATACTTATCATTTATGGCTAAGACCAGGTGAAGATTTAATTAAAGAAGCTGGTGGTCTTCATAAATTTATGAATTACTATGGACCAATCCTTACTGATAGTGGAGGATTTCAAGTATTCTCATTAGCCCGTCCTAAAGATATTTCCGAAGAAGGGGTAAAATTTAAAAGTCATATTGATGGGACTAATCTTTTCTTAACTCCTGAAAAATCAATTGAAATTCAAAATAAACTAGATAGCGATATTGCTATGTCCTTTGATGAATGCATACCATATCCTGCTGAATACGAATATGCCAAAAATTCCGTTGCTAGAACTTTAAGATGGGCTAAAAGAGGAAAAGATGTATTTAATAATCCTAATCAATCACTTTTTGGAATTGTCCAAGGAGGCGAATACGAAGACTTACGAAAATTATCAGCTTCAGAACTTGTTAAAATGGATTTTGATGGTTACTCAGTTGGTGGTACTTCAGTTGGCGAAAATAAAGAAACAATGTATAAAATGGTTGAGTATTCAACTAAGTATTTACCAGAAGATAAAGTAAGATATTTAATGGGAGTAGGCGACCCAATTGATATAATTGAAGGAGTAATAAGAGGAATTGATATTTTTGACTGTGTTCTTCCAACTAGACTTGCCCGTCATGGGAATGCTTTTACTAAAGATGGTAAAATTAATTTAAAAAATAATAAATATAAACGAGATTTTACCAAATTAGAAGAAGATTGCGATTGCTATGCTTGTCAAAACTTTACCAAAGCCTATATTAGACATTTAGTAACTATGAATGAAATGCTTGGAGCAAGGCTTCTATCAATTCATAATATCCGCTTTCTAATTAGATTAACGGAAGATTTAAGAGAAGCTATTAAAAATGATAATATATTAGAATATAAAGAAAACTTTATTAAAAATTATTATCATGGAGCTAACTATTTAAATAAAAAAACGACTGGACAAGGTGAATAAAATGACCAAAATTATAAAAGAATTAACTAATTCTAATTTAGAAATTTTAAAATCAGAAATTTTAAATCAAAATTTAGTTATTTTTCCAACAGAAACAGTTTACGGAATTGGAGCTAATGCCCTAGATAAAATTGCAGTAGAAAAAATTTTTAAAGTTAAAACTAGAGCTATTAATAATCCTTTAATAGTACATTTAAAAGATAAAGCAGAAATTAGTAAATATGCATACATTGAAAATGAAGTTGAACAAAAATTAATTGATACTTTTATGCCAGGACCATTTACATTAATCCTAAAAAAACAACCTAATATTCCAAGTTCTGTAACAGCAAATTTAGATACTGTAGGAATTCGCGTTCCAATTAATAAAATTGCCCATGAATTTTTAAAGTTTGTTGAAGTTCCAATTGCTGCTCCTAGTGCTAATATCTCAAGTAGACCAAGTGGAACTAAAGTTTCCGATATAAAAGATGAATTTAATTATTTAGTTAATTATATTATTGATGGAGGCGAATCAGAAATTGGTCTTGAATCAACAGTTGTTAAAGTGGTTGATAATACCCCATTAATTTTACGTCCCGGTTTTATAACTAAAGAAGATATTGAAAAAGTAATTGGAAAATGCTTAGTATCAGAACATGTTTTAAAAGAAGTAAAAAAAGATAGTCAAGTTGAAAGTCCCGGAATGCTGTATCGACATTATGCTCCAAAAACCAAATGCTTACTAGTTTATTCAGCGTCTTTTCCAAACCTAAAAAAATTAATAATCGAAAATTTAGATTCTAAAACAATTATTTTAGGAAGCGATAAATTAAAAGATATTCCTTGTTATAAATTTATAAATTATGGTAATACTCTATTAGAAATTTCCCATAACATCTTTCATTTATTAAGACAATGTGATAAATATAATGCTAATTTAATTATTATTGAAGGAGTAAAAAAAGAAGGTTTAGGACTTGCTATTATGAATCGCCTTATTAGAACCTCTAATTTTAATTATAAAGAATTATGAAAATAATTAAATATCAAAAATCGGGCAAAAAGAAATACCGCGTTTATTTTGCTAATGGGAAAAATTTATTATTATATGAAGATGTTATTTTAAAATTTGATTTACTATTAAAACGAGAAGTTACAGATTTATCAAGTTTAATTACATATAATAATGAATATGAATTATATGATAAAGTTTTAGGTTATATAAATAAAAAAATTCGAAGTGAACAAGAAATAAGACGTTATTTAGAAAAATATACAATTGATAATGACTTAATTGCAAGAATAATAAAATCTTTAAAAGAAAAAGGCTTTCTAAATACAAATATTTATATTAAAAGTTATATTCATGATAAAATATATTTAAGTTTAGATGGACCCCTTAAAATAAAAAAAGATTTACAAAAATTAGGATTTAATGATTTAGAAATTATCAAAGAATTAGAAATCTTTACTGATGATTTAATTAAAGAAAAAATTCAAAAATATATAAATAAACAGTTAAAAACTAATAAAAAAAGTTTATATATATTTAAAAATAAAATTCTTATGAATTTAATTAATTTAGGTTATTCGCGAAGTGATATAGTAAAATATTTAGATACGATAAAAATTGATGAAAGTAATTTATTAAAAACTGAAGAAATAAAATTAAGAAAAAAGTATGCAAAAAAGTATCAAGGTATGGAACTAGAAAGAATAATTAAACGTAAATTATATGAAAAAGGATATCGTGATTAAAAAAATTAAAAGAATAGATTAAAAGAAAAATTTAAAATAAAAATTAAAATGGTAAATTAAAAATTAAAAGAATAGATTAAAAGAAAAATTTAAAATAAAAATTAAAATGGTAAATTAAAAATTAAAAGAGTAAATTAAAATAAAAATTAAAAAAATAAATTAAATTAAAAAGAATAAATTAAATGTAAACTTATTTATATTTATTCTTTTTTTTGGTACAATTAAGTCGTGGTGAAGTATGAGTAAAATACAAGTAATGAGTGAAGATTTAGCAAACAAAATTGCAGCTGGAGAAGTTGTCGAAAGATGTATGAATGTTGTTAAAGAATTAGTTGAAAATGCAATTGATGCTAAAGCTTCTTTAATTAAAGTTGAATTAATTGATAGTGGAGTAAAAGAAATTAAAGTTGTAGATGATGGAATTGGGATGGATAAAGATGATAGTCTATTAGCATTTTCAAGACATGCAACTAGTAAATTAAAAAGTTTAGATGATTTATTTAATATAAATTCATTAGGTTTTAGAGGTGAGGCGCTTCCATCAATTGCAAGTGTTTCAAATGTTTTATTAAAAACTAGTGATGGCCAAAGTGGAACAATTGTAAGTCTTGAAGGAGGAGTTATAAAAGAGGTTCAATCTTGTGATTTAAAACGTGGGACGACAATTACAGTTAGTAATTTATTTTACAATACGCCAGTTCGCTTAAAATACTTAAGAAGTTTATATACAGAACTTGCTAATATAACCGACTATTTAAATAAAATGGCTCTTAGCTATCCAAATATAAAATTTATATTAATAAATAATGATAAAGAATTATTAAATACCAGTGGTAATGGTGATTTATTAAAAACAATTTTAAATATTTATGGAGTAGTTGTTGCTAGTAAAATGCTTTATATTGAAAACTCTAATAATGATTATAAAATAAATGGTTATATTTCCTATCCTGAACTTACAAAAAGCAATCGTTCAAGTATTACTTTACTGATTAATAATCGTGTCGTTCGAAATAATGAAATTATCAAGACTATTTTAGAAGCCTTTCATACTTATATTCCTAAAGATAGATATCCTTATGTTATTTTAAATATTGAAGTAGACCCTTTCTTAGTAGATGTTAATGTTCACCCAACCAAAATGGAAGTTAAATTTTCCAAACTCCAAACCTTACTTGATTTAATTTTCGAAACTATTAGTCAAAGATTAAGTGAAAAAACTTTAATTCCAAAAGCTATTAAAGAAAATGTTGAAGATAATTATTACTCAGATATTAAAAATGAAACTTATGAAGTAAATGATAATTTATATAATTCTAGTCCAAGTTCCTTTGAACCTAAAAAAGTTCAAGAATTAACTTTTGATTTTGATACTTTTCATGAAGATACAAGTGAAAGTGAAGATAAAGATAAAGAAAAAGAATCTTACCAAGAAGATGAGAGAATTAAAGATATGTATCCAATTGGTCTTGTTCATGGTACTTATATAATTTGTGAAAATAAAAATGGAATGTTTATAATAGACCAACATGCAGCTGCTGAACGAGTTAATTATGAAAAATATTATCATGCTTTAAGTACCCATTCTAAAAATACAATTGATGTTTTAATCCCTTATAAAATAGAATTACCAAGTAGTGAATATCTTATTTTAGAAAAAAACTTTGCTATTTTAGATAAATTAGGTTTCAAATATGAAGAATTTGGTAGTAATACAATTATTATTAGAAGTCATCCAACTTGGTTACCTAAATATGCACCTCTTGAAGCAATTAAAAAAATAATTGATATCATTGTTACGAATGAAGATTTTGATGAAGATAAATTTAATGAAAAAGTATCAATTACTTTAGCTTGTAAAATGAGTATTAAAGCTGGTGATGTAATTACCTTACCAGATATGACCTATTTAATCGAAGAGTTAAGAAAAACTAAAAACCCATTTACTTGTCCCCATGGAAGACCAACCATTATCGCTTATACTAAATACGATTTAGAAAAATTATTTAAACGAGCAATGTAAGGAGGAATATGAATAATTCTTTAACTAATCTATTAACTTCAAAAAAAATCTATGAATTTTTAGGAATAAAAGAAAAACAAGACTTTTTAACTTTAAAAGACCTACAAACTGATATTATTAAATTTCAAAAAATTCGTAATTTAATATTAACCATCTTTGAAAACGAATTATCCAAACTAACTTTAACTAAAAATATTAAATTAAAATTTAAACATAAAGAATTATTTATGGGAAATTATCTTAATTTAAGTATTATAGATAAAGAAAATAATTATAACTTTTTATTTACTAAAAATGATTTTCAAACAGATACTAACAATAAATTAATTTTAAAACAAGCTAAATTAATTATTCAAATTATTGAAAGATTATTTTTAGTTTTTGAAAACTCTAATATTTTAAATAATGATTTTTATAAAGAGTTATATATTTATTTAGATAATTATTTAAGATTAATTATAAATGGAGATGGGATTCTTTTAGATTTTTATAATAATTTAGTTAATAATGATTATAAAAATGAAGACTTAGCTTTTTATTATCATAATTTAGATAATATTTTAGAAAATATTATTGTTAAAGATGATTTAATTTTAGATAATTATAGGTCTAATTTAGAAATTAAAAAAGCTTTAAAGCTTTATCGAGGTTTGAAATGAAGATTGTTGTTATTATAGGACCAACTGGAGTTGGAAAAACGAAACTTAGTATTAGTTTAGCTAAATATTTAGATGCTGTTATATTAAATGCTGATAGTATGCAAGTTTATAAAAATTTAAATATTGGAACAGCGAAAATTAAAGAAAGTGAAAAAGAAGGTATTAAACATTATTTATTTGATATATGTGACCCAAGAGATGATTATAATATTTATCAATATCAAATTGATGGTCGAAAGTTGTTAGATAAATTTAAAAAAGAAAATAAAAATGTTATTATTGTTGGAGGAAGTGGTTTATATATAAAAAGTTTACTTTATGATTATAAATTTCAAGAAGAAGAAATTAATGAGGATTACAATGGGGTAACAAATGAAGATTTATTAAACGAAATTTTAAAAGTTCATCCAACAACTATTCATGTTAATAATCGTAAAAGATTAATTAGAGAAGTAAATAAAATTAAAAATAATAATTATATTACAAGTGATATCAACAAAAAAGTTTATGATTTTATAGCAATTGGTTTAACATGTGATAGAAAAACTTTATATGAAGTTGTTGATAGGCGAGTTGATTTAATGGTTGAAGAGGGGTTAGTTGATGAAGTTCGCGGATTACATCGAAGAGGTATAAATAGTAAAGCTATTAAAACGGGAATTGGTTATAAAGAATTATATAAATATTTTGATGGCGAAATTAGTTTAGAGGAAGCTATTTCCTTAATTAAAAAAAATACAAGACATTTTATTAAACGTCAATATACCTTTTTTAACCATCAAATGAAAGTAAATTGGCTTAATGTTGATTTTAATAATTTTGATAATACGATAAAAGAAGCAATTAACTTAATTGAAAATAAGGAAATTAAATAAAAAATGCTTTAAATAAAAAATACATAAATAAAAAAATACTTGATTTTTTACTTAATATCCTTTAATATATCAATTCGGAGGGTTAAGTCAAATTTAATTTGACTAAAAATAGTTATGGAATTTGAAGATAAAATAAAAAAATATTTTAATAAAATAGGTCTAAATAAAAAAATTACGGTTAAAGTTTTTAATGAAAATTTATTAAAAATATATGATAATGAAAAAAGTTATCCAGATAATTTATTGGCAGAATATTCAGTTTTAGATGATAAGTTTTATTTTTGTAAAAGATTAAAAGAAAGTTTAACTCGTCAAACTCCACTTGAAGGAATTTATACTTATATATTAAATGGAAAAATTCAGTATACTCATTCTGATTATATTTGTAATCAAGAAAAATTTGAAAAGTTTAATGTTTTATTTCTAAAAAATAAAGAAAATAAAATAATAAGAACTATTCTTTTTGATGAAGAATTAAAATTTATTAAATGTTTTGAAGGAAGCATTACTAAATATTCAAGTCAAGATATAAAAACTTTGGGAATTCCTGTTAAAAACTCTGAAGTTTATATGTGGAATGGTAAGTTATATACTTTAACTAATAGACATTATGCTTTTTTCCATCCAGCTTTTTATAATAATGAATTTGTAATTGATACATTTCCATTTACAGAAGTAGCTTCAAAAGTAAAATATCATTTTGAAAATCTATATGGTGAAGGAGAAATTAATACTTCATGTAAAACTGAACTTGATTATATTTTAGAAAATAGTGGTGAAAGTCTTTCTAATAAACTTAAAAAAACTTATCAGAATAGTTCTGATTTAAAAAAAGAATATCCAAATTTAATTAAGAAAAATAGTTATTAATCTCGTTTAAAAAAGCGAGATTTTTTCATTTTAAAAATTTTCTAAAAAAATTAGCACTCTATGTTGACAAGTGCTATTTTTGGTGCTATGATTAATTTGTTAAGTGAAATTGAATTTAAGTTTTACTTTGATAGGGAGGCAATATGAAGAAAAAAGAATTCAAAGCAGAATCAAAAAAACTATTGGATATGATGATTAATTCCATCTATACAAATAGAGAAATTTTTCTTCGAGAATTAATATCCAATGCTAGTGATGCACTTGATAAATTATATTACTTATCACTTACAAATACTGATTTAAAAGTTGACCATGATAATTTAGAAATTAGAATTGAACTTGATAAAAAAGAACGTACTATTAAAATTATTGATAATGGTATTGGAATGACTAATTTAGAACTTGAAAATAATTTAGGTACCATTGCTAAAAGTGGTTCAGAATTATTTAAAGAAACTAATGATAACCAAAAAAATATGGAAATTATTGGGCAATTTGGAGTTGGTTTTTATTCAAGCTTTATGGTTGCTAAAGAAGTTAGCGTTTTAAGTCGAAGTATTAATGATGACAAAGCTTATTTATGGAAATCAACTGGGGCTGATGGATATACAATTGAACCAGCTGTAAAAGACGAAGTTGGAAGTTGTATTACTTTATACTTAAAAGATAATACCGAAAATGATAACTATGATGAATATTTAGATGAGTATACTATTTCAAGAATAGTTAAGAAATATTCAGATTATATTAAATATCCAATTAAAATGGATATGGAAAAAGAACAAGAAGACGAAAAAACAAAAGAAAAGAAAAAAGTTATTGAAACAACAACTTTAAATAGTATGGTTCCAATTTGGAAAAAGAAACAAAAAGATGTTAAAGAAGAAGAATATAATGATTTTTATACAGATAAATTTTATGATTACGAACATCCTTTAAAAGTAATTAAAAGTGAAGTTGAAGGTTTAACTAGTTATCAAGCTTTATTATTTATTCCTGGACATGCTCCATATAATTATTATACGAAAGAGTATGAAAAAGGTTTAATGCTTTACTCAAGAGGAGTAATGATTATGGATAAATGTGCTTCGCTTTTACCAGATTATTTTAGTTTTGTTAAAGGAATTGTTGATAGTTTAGATATTGAACTTAATATTTCAAGAGAGACAATGCAACAAGATAGACAAATTAAATTAATCGCGAAAAGTATTGAAACCAAGATAAAAAAAGAACTTGAAGATATGCTTAAAAATGAAAGAAGTAATTATGAAAAATTTTATGAGGCTTTTGGAGAACAATTAAAATATGGTATTTATTCAAGTTATGGTATGAATAAAGAATTATTACAAGATTTATTGTTATTTTATTCATCTTCAGAAGAAGCTCAAGTTACTTTAAGTGAATATGTTAGTCGAATGGGTGATGATGATACCATTTACTATGCATCAGGAGAATCAATTGATAAAATTAAATTATTGCCAGTTGTTGAAGATGCTATTGCTAAAGGTAAAGAAGTTTTATTCTTAACTAATTATTTAGATGAATTTGTAATAAAGACAATTGGTACATATCAGGATAAAAAATTCATGAATGTAAGTGATGCTAACTTTGATTTAACGAGCGATGAAGAAAAAGAAGCTATAAAGAAAGTTAATGAAGATTTTAAAGATATGTTTTCAGCAATGAAAGAAACTTTAAAAGATAGTGTTAAAGATATAAGATTTACTAATCGTCTTAAAAAACATCCTGTATGTTTAATAACAGATGGCGAGGTTTCCCTAGAAATGGAAAAAGTTTTAAATGCAATGCCAAATGGTGATAAGATTAAAGCTAACAAAATAATGGAAATTAATGAAAATCATCCAATTAGTAAGAAATTAAAAGAGTTATATGAAAATAATGATAAAGATGCTTTAGAAAAATATACAAAAATTTTATATGCTAATGCTAGGTTAATTGAAGGATTAAGTATTGATAATCCAAGTGAAGTTAGCAATTTAATTTGTGAAATTATGAGTAAATAATTAAAAATAAGTCAATATATAATTGGGTAATAAAAGAAAGGAAGATGATATTATGTTACCAAGTAGATTATTTTATGACACATTATTTGATGATTATGGAATGAAAGGAATGGAATCAGATGTTTATTTAAAAGATGGAGTTTATCACATTGAAGCTGATATTCCAGGTTTTAATAAAGAAGATATTAACATTGATTGCCATGAAGGAACAATTACAATTAAGGCTGAACATGAAGAAAGAAATGATGAAGATAGTGATAAAAAATATATTCGTCATGAAAGAAAATATAGAAAATTTGAAAGGTCATTCTATTTTGGAGATATTGATGAAGATTTAATCAAAGCTGAATTTAAAAATGGTACTCTTCATTTATCAATACCTCAAAAAGCACCAGTTGCTAAAAAACAAATTAGTATTGATTAATTTATAAACTATCATTTAGGTGATAGTTTTTTTTAAGCCTAATACTACTAACCTAAATTATTTTTATGATTAATTTAAAATAATTATTGATAATGTTTTTTTTATGTATTATAATTTCATTATAGATAATAAGAGAGGTATAAGATGAAGGAACCTAAATTGTTAAAAAAAGTAAAAAATATTGATTTAAAAAAGCAAAAGATAATCTTAGTTATTGTAATTTTATTTGTGTTAGTATTATTTATTGGCAGTACTTATTCTCTTTTAAAAAAATATGATGAAACAGAAGAGGTAATAACCTTTCAAACTGGAGAATTAAAAATGCAAGTTAGTGATATAAATGATGATTTA
>CANQMV010000030.1 GCA_947625085.1 uncultured Bacilli bacterium | reverse complement strand
CAACGAAATGCAAGAAAAAAAGATAACTTTTTTGAAAATTTTATCTTTTTTCTAAAATTAACTGTGAATTGTAACATAAATTTCACAAATAAAAAGCATACTTGCAAATTATCTAGAAAAAAATACAAAGAAATATTAGAAATATATAAAAGTTTTTATACACTTCCTTTAGAAGAAAAGATTAATTAATACTCGGAAGATTCCTATAAAAATAAAACGACAAATAAGCAAAATCATAAACTTTTTAAATAAATATATTTTTTCTTAAAATTATGATATAATTTAGTCGGTGATAAAACTATGTTACAAATATTATTTTGTGAAGACCCCGGAGTTGTTAGATTACTTTATCTTTTTAAAACCAGTTTAAATTTAATAAGATTTATAATTCCAATTGGGCTTATTATCATGATAAGTTTAGATTTATATAAAAATATGTTAGAAGGGTCAGAAAACAATAAAGAAAATGTTATAAAAAAAAGTGGTAATCGAATTCTTGCAGCTATAATTGTCTTTATAACCCCTACTCTAGTAAATTTATTATTTTCCTTATTTAGTTTAGTAGATATTAATACTAACGCTGATGAAATTAGTTTTTCTACTTGTTTTAAAGAAGCAAGTAAAGAATTAGCAAACCAGTTAGAAGATGCGTTAAATCAACAGTTAAATGCCGAAGAAGAAGTGGCCCGTCAAAATGCTTCAGTTAAAGCAGCTGAGCAACAAGCCAAAAACCAAGCACTAATTGAAGAAAATATATTAAACGATAATAAAAACAATGGAAGTACTGGTACTATCGAAGGTGGCTATTATAATAATACAACGGATTTAAATATGCAAAACAAGGTTTATGTCCAAAATGGAACTTTTTATGCTCCAGCTTATAAATATAATGACCAAAGTACCTTTTCAGGAATGGAATGTCCTAGTGGCAATCCTGAAAGTCAAGGTTATAATAATCCATATGGTTACAATAACTATTTCTGGGATATGCTTACTAAATTAAAAGAGGCGGCAATTAGAGCTGGTTATAATTTAGGATTTGATAAACAAGGTTGTCGAAGTTATTCAAGTCAAATTAGTACATCGAAAAAATATGCCAATCAACCTGGACGAGCTGCTTCACCTGGTAAATCTAATCATGGTTGGGGAATTGCTTCAGATGTAATATTTTATAAAGATACCAATACTCAATGCGGAAGTACTAGAACTCGTAGTAATTGTCCTGGAATGGCTTGGGTTCATGACCATGCCAAAGAATATGGTCTTCACTTTCCACTTAATAATAGCAGTGCCAAATTTCGCGAAGACTGGCATATTGAACCAATTAATCTAAAAAAATATTAGGAGGAAAATATGAAAGAATATCTTAAAGAAAATAAAAAAATAATTCGAATTATTCTTATCTTACTAATTATAACGACAGTTTTAACAATTATTGTTAAATTTATAGGAAATACAAATAAAGTATTATTATCAGCTTATATTTCTGATATAAAATTAGAAGATATAAATTTAACTGACGACCCTTGTGATTTAGAAACAGTTTTAAAATATAATAAAATTCCTTATTTTAAACTTAATAATGATTTATATAACGAATTAAATAAAAGTATTATGACTGATTTTTTACTTAGAAGTTGTTATCAATCAGGAAGAGTTAATTATGATGCTAGTATAAATAATAATATTTTATCGGTTGCAATCAATATTAGTTATGATACTGTTAATGAATTTGCATACGTTGAATATAAAACTTATAATATCAATATTAAAGATAATACCTTAATATCTAATCAAGAAATTTTAAATAAATTTAAAATAAATACGGATGATGTTACTAATACTATTATGAAAAGATTAAATAGTTATTACAATTATGAAAAAGAACATCAATTAATAGATAATGATATCTCTTTCACTGATTATTTAAATATATTACAATATAACCAAGTTACTGTTGATAATATGAAACTTTATATAGATAAAAAAAATG
The DNA here is from genome assembly GCA_947625085.1 of uncultured Bacilli bacterium. Taxonomy (GTDB): domain Bacteria; phylum Bacillota_I; class Bacilli_A; order RF39; family UBA660; genus RUG591. The sequence continues at coordinate 10,666 of CANQMV010000030.1, read as the reverse complement.
ACTTATATATTTATAAAGATTTTATGTTATCTGAAGGTATGATAAAAGATGAAAATTTTCCTACTATATCAATTATTTTTAAGCTTTCATAGAAAAAAACATTTATAGACCATTTGGTTTTATAAATGTTTTTTTATATTTTTTATGTTTTTTAACTTATGGTTTAACAACAATTTTAATATTATCAGTTTTACCACTAGTTAAATCAACGAACGAATCTTGAACTTTATCTAGCCCTACTTTCTTATCAATATATTTTTCAACATCAATTATTTTTTTAGCAATTAATTCTATACAAGTTTCAAATTCTTGTTCTGTATAAGCAATTGCTCCTTGCATTGTAACTTCTTTCATTACTGATAAAACTAAAGGAACATCAACATTACCAGTTGCAACCCCAACTAAAGATATTGCTCCACCAGGACGAACCGACATTATCGCTTCACTTACAGCATAACAGTTTCCACAACATTCAATAACTTTATCGAAGCCACCATTCGTCTTTTTCATAACTTTAGTAATAATATCTTTATCAGCAGCATTAAATACTTCATTTACCATTCCATATTTTAAAGCCTTTTTACCACGTTTCATATTAGTTTCCATAAGGGCTATATAAGACGCTCCATTTAATTTAGCAAACTCAGCAGCCATTAAACCAATAATTCCACCACCAATTATTAAAACACTATCTCCAACTTTAACATTTATTAAATTAGTTGCATGAAGAGAAACTGCTGATGGTTCAACAAGAGTTGCAGCATAAAAAGAAACTTTATCAGGAATTTTTTTAACCATATCACTTCTACAACTTAAATATTCGGCAAACCCACCAGAATTTGTTAAAGAAAGACCAACTGCATTAGTCCAAGTTTCACTACAATATTGATAATTTCCAAGTTTACAAGCATCACACTTTAAACAAGGAGAAATTGGTAAACCAGTTACTCGATCTCCAACTTTTAAATCACTTCTTGAACCAGGGTCAACAACTACTCCTGAAAATTCATGCCCCATTACTAATTCAAGAGGCGAACCACCTTCAAAATAATGTAAATCTGAGCCACATATTCCACAAGCTTTAACGCGAATAATAACAGAACCATCTTTAGATACAGGCTTTTTGATTGTTGCTAGTTGTAAATCTCTTACCCCCTTTAATTTAACACAATTCATAATACCTCCTCATATTTTACTATATAAGTATATCATAAAAACAAACTTTATGGTTAAAAAATAAATTATTAAATTAAATTTGACATTTTTTTAAAAAAATTACTAGGTATTAATAACACACCTTTTTGAATTGCATTCATAACTTATATTAGATAAGAATAAAGGAGTGATTTTATGAATAATAGTCTAAATAATTGTTTAGCCAAACTTTTAAATGTTATTAAAGTTCTTCAAAATAATGCTGAAAAAATAGAATGTCCAGATAATAGCTGTACTAAACCTTTTTTAGGTTTAAATACTACTGTTCTTTGTTTTAACACTAGACCAATAATGTTATATAGATGTGATAATACTCCAGTTACTTTAAATTATACAAGTGCAACTGGTACATTAGAAACAACTGATATATTCAGAGTTGAAAGTGTTACAAATGATAGTGTTGGAGTTTTGCTTCTTGAAGCAGTAACTGATGCAAGTGGTAATACAACTTATGTAAATACTAATACTTATGCAACTATTAATTTAGGTTGTATATGTGCAATAAGATGTTTACCAGATACAATTGTTAATAACGTTTAGGAAAGGAGAGTTTAAATATGAATACTAATCAATGTGATGAATCAAGTATAAGTAAAATTTTAGATTTTATTTTAGAACTACAAAAATGTGCAGATAATACTGATATAGATACAACTGGTTGTGATAGACCATGTCTTGGTCCAAGTATTAATAATAGCTTAATTTTCAATACAAGACCAATTACTTTATATTCCTGCTGTACAGGAACCCTTTGGACTATGCCTTATAACTTAAACGGTACAACAGGAGAATCAACTGTATTCAAAATTTCAAAAGTTGATGGCAACTGTGCTACTTTTGAAATACTAGCACCAAATCCAGAAACTGAAAATGCTTTAATCCCTTATGTTTCAACTAATAATTTTTTCACAATCGACTTAAGTTGTGTACTTGCCATAAGATGTTTAAATGATACTTATACTATGTAAAGAAGCTTGGCTTCTTTTTTTCAAAAAAAAAGAGACTATTTAGTTTCAACAATTAACTTAATAGCCGTTCTTTCTTCACCTTCAATTGAAATATCTTGAAAAGCTGGTGTACAAACTAAATTTTTACCACTTGGGGCAACAAATCCTCTTGCAATTGCAATTGCTTTAATCGCTTGGTTAATTGCTCCTGCTCCAACTGCTTGAATTTCAACACTAGTTTTATCTTTAAATACATTAGCAAGAGCTCCGGCAACACTGCTTGGATTAGACTTGCTACTTACTTTAAGTGTTTCCATAAATATTCCTCCATTCACTTAATTATATTTAATATTTTAAAAAAAATAACTACTTTTTAGAAGTAGTTACTTTTTAACGTCTTTTTCTATTTTCATCAGTATCAACATACAAATTTCCTAAAACTTTTTTTAAATAACTGTCAAAGTCATAATTAAATTCTTGAAGTATATTATCTAAAACTTGAGGATTCATTTCAACCTTTAAATTATTACGTAAATTATAATCATTAGTAAAATAAGAATATTCACCATTAAAAGCATTTTTTAAGGCTACAAATACTTGATTATAGTTATATTTTGAATAAGTTTGTCTAAGAGCAAGTTCCAAAAGTATCCTTTGATAATTTTCACTATTTACAAATTTATTAAAATAATTTTCAAAATTACCACCAACCAGTCTTAAAATGGTTTCTTTAGGAAGATATTGCAAAAATCTTTCTCTTATATTAAAATTTCTAGTAAGCGAAGTTTGAGTAGAATTTTTAATATAAGAAAGCATAGTATTAAAACCTATTTCTTTACCAAATTTTAGGTTCATAGCAACAATACCTTCATTTAATAATTCATATAAAATCTTATCATCTTCTTGATGGTTTATTTTTTTAAATTTTAAAGTATCACCTTTTTTATTATTATCTACTTTAACTACTTCATTTAAAACACCTTCCATATAATCTTTAAGGTTTTTATTACCTAAAATTCTTTTTACAGTAGAAGATGACATATTATTTTTAAATTCCGAACGTAAATTTTCAGCTCTAGTAATTAAAGAAATTGAAGAAGTTTCCAGATATTCAGACAAATTAGCATAAGTTTGCTGAAAGCCTTTTTTTCGGACCATAACTAAAATGCATTTATTAAATAACCTAACTAAACTATTAAAATCAATTTCATTATTTTTCGGATTGGTATTTACGAAGGCTTTCTTTGGTTCTGGCTTTTCTTTATTTGGACTATTCTTAATAGGTTCTCTTACTTTTTTATCTTCTCCTGTTAAATTATTAAATGAATCAACAAAATTATAATAATTCTTTAAATTATTACCCTTTAAAGAAGCAATTATTAATTCTGTTATTTGTTTAAAAGTTTCTGCAACCTCGGAATAAGATAAACCATTTGCTATATCAGAATAAAATTTAGAAATGGCTTTAGAATCACCTTTGATAAATACAGCCTCATAAATTGAGTTAACATACTTTAAAAAGTCATTAAAAGTTGGTTTCTTATTTGTATCTTTACAACTTTCTATATATTGAGAAATGTAATAGGAAACCATTTCATTATATGAGGTTTGGGTTGACCCATCTAAAGTATAGCCAATATTTGAATTTGAAAAAACAAATGGAGAAGTTTTTTGTAAAGCCTCTTTAATAGTCTTGTTACTTTTTATAAATTGGGCTAATTTTAAGGCCTCACTTTTTGAAAAAACTCTAATTACAATCCCATCACATCTTGAATTACTACCAATTTTTGACATATGACACATTTTATTTTTAGCCATAAATTCAAATATTATATTGGCAACTTCATAAATCTTAGAATATGGTACATTAAGATACATTTTAATGGGATTTTCTAATTCACTATTTCCTCTAATATTTTTAAATTGACAAAAATAACGCCAATAAGGAGCAACAAAAACATCAATATCCGGAACTTGTTCAAAACGTTCAATCCACTTATCAAAAAAATCTTTAACTAAAGTTTTACCACTACTATCTACATTTAACTTTGTTAAATAATAATAAACAGTATCTTTTGATAAATCGCCATCATTTTGGAGCATTATTTTATATAAAGCTTCTAAAGTTTCTGTTACATCTCGTTTTTTTTCATTATAACCATCACCAAACATACTATTCTCCTTCTTCTTCAGTAATTATAGGTATTTTTTTAGTTTCTTCAAGCTCGCTATCATCATCCATATAATTTTCAAAATATTCAGGATCAACTTTTACCGCGATTTCGATTTCTTTGCCATCAACTATAACTTTTTTAAATTCCATTTTTTTCACCTCTTTTTTTATTCAGGAGTCTCTCTAAGACCATTCATAAAATCTATAACTTTCTTTTTTTCATTATCATTTTCAATAATTTCTGGAAGCCACCTATCTTCTTTTCCATATATATAACAAGGAATAATTTTATCTGTTACCATAAATGCTTTCGTTTTTAAATCAAATTCTAAGTTTATTTGATAAATTATAGTTTTATTAGAAAATGTTAATCTATCACCAAATAAGAAACTTCCTAAAGAATAAACAATTTTTGAATTTTTATAATTTTCAATTGGTTGTAATACATGAGGATGACATCCAATAATTAAATTAGCACCAGCATCAGAAATTTTATGAGCATAATTAATTATATCTGAAGTTGGCTTATATTGATACTCAACTCCCCCATGAAAATATACTATGATGTAGTTAGTTTCGTTTTTTAATTGTTTTATTTTTTTTACAACCTCATTTGCTTGAAATTTATGAAACAAATTACAACAGATAAGCCCTATTTTAATTTCTTCTTTTTCTAAAATTACCTCATCAAACGCTCCATAAGTAACATCAGCCTTTTTTAAAGCTTCAATGGTATCTAAATAACCTTGATTTCCATAATCATAAGTATGATTATTCATGGTAGAAACAACTTCAATACTACTTGCTTTATAAATATTTGCAAATTTTGAACTTGAATAATACCAATAAGCTGGGTTATAATCTTTTGCAATTTCACTTAACTCTTTATCAGTAAATACGTTTTCGCCATTTGCAATGGTAAAGTCATCTTCTTTAAATAAATCAGAAACATTTTTATAAGGATAAGTATAATCATGAGTTTCTAATAAATCTAAAAAATTACCACTACGCCTAATTCCTTTAGATGATGCTAAAAGGGAATCACCAATAAAAGTTAAATCAATAGTAACTTTATCATTTTGTTGTTTGGAATAATCACCATTGATATTAGCAATAAGGGAATTATAAGTATTATTTTCAATATTTTTTTTAGTTTGAATAGTTAAAGAAGCATTAAAATATAAATTTACATAGCAAGCAATTAACAATCCTAAAATTAAATAACTAATTGCAATGTATAAATATTTATTTTTTTTCATACAAGCTCCTAAAAGAAAAAATAGTTAAAAAACTATTTTTCTTCTATAAAAGATAATAATTCGGTTGGATTTAAATATCCAGTATGGCTTTTTAAAATTTCCCCTTTATCAATAATATAAATAGTTGGAATACTAAAAACATTATATCGTTCAGCAATATCAGGAAATTTATCAACATCAACTTTTAAAATATCAATTGAAATTTTATCACTTATTTCTTCTAATACAGGAGCAAGCATTTTACAAGGTCCGCACCAATCAGCGTAGAAATCAACTAAAACTTTTTTATCTTTTATCAAAGAATCAAAATCTTTTTCTAAGTATTTAATCATTATTCACCTCTGTATTTTTCGAGAACAGCTTCAATTCCATCAAAATTTAATTTTTTACTTTCATATAATTTTTCAACAACCTCATATTTTACTAATTTTTTTTCAAGCATCATATCTAAAGATTTGGCATTTAAAACATTAACATCTTTTTCATCTTTTAAATCATATATATCTTGAATAACTTCAACTGTATCACTTGTAATATTAGTTAGTACTGGCGATGATGTTAAAATTGTATTTGCATAACGACTATTCATAAATAAATCAAAACTAAAGGCTGGTTGGGTTAAAAAGAAAAGTATAACAAAGGAAATCACATAACCTTCAACAAGTCCAAGTAGAAATCCTAAGATTTTAGATGGAATTCCTAATATAAATGTAAGTTTAAGAATTTTTTCAAATAAACCAGTTATTGATAATACAATATTAAAAATAATTAATAAAACTGCTAAAACTACAATAAAGGAAAGTAATTGGTATACTAAAATATTTAAAGTTATAACCCCAGTGAAAAGATTTGGGAAATCAAACATTGGAAGATGGAGAAGTAGAAATTCTCCAAGAGGGTCTTTAAAAACATACGCAAGGTAAAAAACTAAAATAGTTCCTGCACATAATACTAATTCTTTGAAAAAACCTCTTTTAGAACCTATAATTCCTGATAAAATAATAAATAAAATTATTATTACATCAACTATATTCATAATATAATTCCTTTCTTTATTTTAATTTTATAATGATTCAATATCTTCTTTTGCAGCTGCTCCCGCTTGAGGAGTAGTTGGAGTAACTTGAGTTCCTGCTAATGGGTCAGCGCCTCCATAAATTACTTTAGTCTCTGGACTTGGGGTAACTGATTCTGAAACAGCCGGACTAGTTCCTCCATATGGCATATTTAAAGAAGCATTTAAGTTTTCAGCAGGTACTGGTCCTATATTTGCACTTTCAGTAGTTGGAGTAATTTCTGGCGTTGATTGCAAAGTTGGCATAACAATATTTATTGGTTCTTGTTGAGTATTTACAGCATTATTATTTGTATCTGTTAAATTAACTGGTTGAATTTCAACTGGGGCAACTGTTTCAGTTGGAGTTAAAGTTGGGGCTGCATTTAAAGTTGCAGGTTGCTCTGGAGTTTGATTAACAGTAATAGGTGTTACTGGCTGAATTTCAACTGGTGAAACTCCCTCAGGTGAAGGTGCTGGTGGTGTTGTATTTAAAGTAGCTGCTGGTTGTTCAGTTGCTACCGGATTAATGCTAACAGGATTTACTGGTTGAACTTCAATAGATGAATTCAAAGAAGTAAGAGAGGCCCCTTCACTCTTTGCAACTGGTTCTGGTGGTTCTTGTAAATTAACGGGCTGTACTTCAACTGGTGTAACAGTAGCCGTAAGGTTTACCGGTTGAACTTCAACTGGTGAAACTGGACTTACTGGAGTTACAGTTTGAGCATCTCCATTTGTAGTTCCTAATTCTGGTGCTTGTAAAGGTGCAGCAGGTGCCATTTGACTTGCATCTGTTGGAACAGAATTTTCTGGAACCGTTGTAGTTCCAGCAGTACTATCCATAGTTTGAATCTCTCCTTCTTCACTTTTTTTACTACTTCTTATTGAAGAAATAAAAATTACTATTGCAATTATTATCAATAAACATCCTAGACACGTTAACATTCCAGGAGTTGTTAAAAACCAACTAAAATCAAAATTATTCATATATTTCCATCTCCCAATCTATTCTAATTACTATACTTAAATGATATCAGAAAAAGATGATAAAATCAATCCTTTTTTTCTTCTTCTTTTTATTCTTATTTTATTAAATATTTAACTATCTTTTATAATTGCTTGCTTTAACATTAGTTGTTACTGTTATATTATTTCCATCACTTGTCATTAAAATATTATCATGTTTATAACTATAGTAAAAACTTGCTCCAACATTTTTTAAATATGTTTTTTCGTTTCGACTAGATAAATCATCTCGAGAGCTAGTTACAACAACATATTTTGGAGTCATAGCCTCAATAATTGATTTACCAATACTTTCTTGACCATGATGTGGATATTTTAAAACATCAACATCCAATAAACTACTATTAAATTGCTTTAAAATATTTGATGATTGCATATGGTCTCCTGTAAACATAAATTTATTTTTACCATAAGTTAAAATGAAATTTAAAGAATTATAATTTTGTCTATATTTATTTTGACTTTTAGTTTGAAAAGAAATTGGTCCTATGCAAAAAATATTCATATCTCCAATATTAATATTATCATTTACTTTCATAATAGTAATACTTTTATTATATTTTTTTATAGCATCTAGTATATACTTTTGGTCAGAAGTATCACAGTAAGTACTATAACAAGTTTTTAAATCTTGAGGATAATAAATTTTATCAACCGTAAAGTTTTCTAAAATATCAGCTTGAGCTTGAATATGATTATAATGTAAATGAGAACCTATCATTGCATCAATTTTCGTTACCCCTAAATCTTTTAAATAAGGAGTTACTATACTCTTTTTACTATAACTTCCACCATCAATCAAAATATTTTTAGAACCATCTCTAATAAAAATAGCATCTTCTCGTCCTACATTAATGAAATGAACTTCTAAATTATATTCTTTTTCACTTTCAAGTGTACAAGTTATTTTACGACTATTTGAAGCGTTATCATAAATAATTACATAAACACTAGATAATTTAGCAGAATGAGTATAATTATTAGTATTAATCGTTTTTAAAAGAGAATTATTACCATAATAAGCATAATTTTTTATTCCACTAGTTGCATCACTTGCATAAACATTTATTGAGGTAATTCCATTTTGAACTTTAGCACTACAACTACCACTTGGTAAATCTTTATCAATATTTGTAACATTAATTTCTTTAACTATATAATTATTATTAGTATCATAAATATAAAAATTATAACGACCATTTTTACTAATTTTATAATTATAACTTGTAGTTTTAGAAATTGAATTATCAGGATTTTTTACATAAGAGAAATTACCACCAGTTATTTGAACTTTTACAGTAACATCATTATTAGTAGTAGCTAAGGTATTAAGTGTTAAAGTTGCATTAACAGGTGAGACATTAACAATTACTTGTCGTGTTAATTTTTTAACTTCACCTCTTGAATTAGTAACGGTATAAGTAAGAACATAAGTACCAGGAAGATTAGTATTAACTTTTCCAGTAATTTGAACTTTACTATTTAAATTTCCATCAATTGTATCATAAGCAGTATAGCCTTCTTCAACATATTGACTACCCTGACTTAATACTACCATGCTGTTTCCTTTTAAAGTGAAAGTAAAAGTAGATTGAACACTTCCGCCACCACTTGGATTTTCTTTAGTTGGTGAATCTTTTTCTAAAACTATAACTTTTCTAGTTACAGATTTAGAATCAAGTTTATAAACAATTGTATAGGTTCCAGGTTTTGTAGTATCAACTTTTGAGGTTACTTGAACATCACTAGTTATTAATTCACCTGTAGAACTAACCGCATAATAACCTGGTTCAATATAAGAATCCCCTTCATTAAGTGTAATTACTGAATTACCAAATAAAACTATTTTTGAAACATTTGAAGTTTGGACAGATGGATTAGTGGGATTTTTATCATTATTATTTCTAGAAAGAAAAAAATTAGCAATTGCAAGAATAATTAAAATAGCTATAAAAATTAAAACGATATTTATTATTTTCTTATTATTTTCATATATTTCAGATATTCTATCCATAATTCACCTATTTAAATAAAAGAAATAATAAGGCAAAAAGAGCAATTGCTAAGCGGTACCACATAAATATATTATAATCATGATTTTTAATATAACGAAGTAAAAATTTAATACATAAAAGTCCGGAAATAAAGGAAATAGAAACTCCTAAAATAAATACAGTTGGATTATAAGTTATTAAAGAAAGCATTTCCCCTTTTAAAACTTTAATGAAAACGGCTCCAGCAACAACTGGTGCAGAAAGATAAAAGGAAAACCGAGCTGCATCTTCTCTATTTATTTTTAAAACTCTGCTTGCCGCAATAGTTGTACCACTTCTAGAAAATCCTGGAATTAAAGCACAAACTTGACTGCAACCAATAATAATTGCATCACTTAGTTTCATATCTTTTAAATTTTTTTCTTGTTTACTATTTTTATCACAAAGATAAATTATAATTCCCATAACAGCAAGAGCAAGGCAAATTAAAATATAGTTGCTTCGAAACATTTCATCAACAACATCTTCAAATAAAACTCCAACTATTGCAGCAGGAATAGTTGCAACAACAACATACCAGAATATCTTGCCATTAGTAGTTTTTACTCCTTTTGTAAATCCCTCTTTGAGCATATTAAAGAAGTCTTTAAAAAAATAGACTAAAATAGCAAGTAAGGTTCCGAAATGAAGAGCAATATCAAAACTCATCTCATAATTTCCAATTAAGAATGAACCAATGCCAAAAATATCTCTAAAAATAATTAAATGCGCACTTGATGAAATTGGTAAAAATTCTGCTATTCCTTGAACTACTCCTAAAATAAAAACTTGAAAAACTTGAATTAATTCCATATCACACACTTCCTTTATAATAAGTATATCAAACCAAAAGATAATTTTCAATATTTGCAATCAATTAAGCAGGATAAACGCATGAGAAATTATGTGTTTTTTGTGTTATCATTAATATGAAAGAAAAAAGGTGGTAAAATAATGGC
>CANQMV010000029.1 GCA_947625085.1 uncultured Bacilli bacterium | reverse complement strand
AAGTAAATACAATACTTATTCTCAAAGTAAATGCAACTGATATAGTAAAAATTGTATTTACTTTGAGAATTAAGATTTTTCATAAATAATTTAAAAAGACTTGCATTATTGATAAAAAAAAGGTATATTATTAATGCTTACTAATTCTTTGAGTTGGATTCCTCAAACCTTTTCAAGGAATTAGCGAATATAATATAAAGGAGGAAATTATGGCTTTAACAAAAGAAAAGAAAACAAAAATCGTTAAAGATTTTCAAAGAGATGAACATGATACAGGTTCAGTTGAAGTACAAGTTGCTATTTTAACTAATGAAATTAATGCTTTAACAGACCATTTAAAAGTTCATATTCACGATCATCATTCTAGACGTGGTTTACTAAAAAAAGTAGGACAAAGAAAGAGTTTATTAAATTATTTAGCTAAAAAAGATGTTGTCAGATATCGTGAGTTAATTAGTAAATTAGGATTAAGAAAATAGACACTTGTTTTTAGTGTCTTTATTTTTTAGAATGGAGTTTATATGAAGAAAATATTTGAAAAAGATTTTTATGGTAAAAAAATAGTAGTTGAGCATGGAGAACTTGCTAAACAAGCAAATGGGGCTCTTCTTGTTCGGTTTAATGATACAGTAGTTTTATCAACTGTATGTGCAGCCAATGATGCTAACCTTTTATCAGACTTTTTTCCATTAATGGTAGTATATCAAGAAAAACTTTATTCAGTTGGAAAAATTCCTGGTGGTTTTATAAAAAGAGAAGGAAGACCAACTGAGGCTGCAACTTTAGCAGCGAGAATGATTGATAGACCAATGCGACCTTTATTTCCAGAAGATTTTCGAAATGAAGTGCAAGTTGTAAATACAGTTTTATCAGTAGACCCTGATTCACCTCCTGAAATGCCTGCTATGTTTGGCTCAAGCCTTGCAACTTGTATTTCCAAAGTTCCATTTGATGGACCAATTGCGGGAGTTAAAGTAGGAAGAGTAGATGGTAAATTTATTATTAATCCAACTGTTGAAGAAGCAGAAAACTCTGATATTGATTTAACAGTTGCGGGAACAATTGATGCTATTAATATGGTTGAAGCAGGAAGCAAGGAAGTATCAGAAAGTGATATGTTAGATGCTTTAATGTTTGGTCATGAAGCAATTAAAGAATTATGCAAATTTGAAATAGAAATAATTGAAGAAATTGGCGAAGAAAAAATGGATTATCCTCGTCTTGAAATTCAAGATGAATTACGCTTAGAAGTAGATAATTTAATTAGAACTGATTTAGATAAGGCTCTTCGAATTATGGATAAACAAGAAAAATATGCAGCAATTGATAAAATAAAAGAAGACTTAATTAATAAATATACTTTAGAAAATACTAATTTAAGTGATGAAGAATTAAATGAATTAAAAGTTAAATTGGTTCGAATTTTTGATGCTATCGAATACGAATTATTTAGAAATATTACAGTCTTGGAACATACAAGGTCAGATGGTAGAAGTATGACTGAAATAAGACCAATTTCAACTGATATTGATATTTTGCCAAGAACTCATGGTAGTGCTTTATTTACAAGAGGGCAAACTCAAAGTTTATCTGTTACAACTTTAGGAGCGCTTGGAGAACATCAAATTTTAGATGGGCTTGATATTGAAACGGAAAAAAGATTTATGTTACATTATAATTTCCCAGCTTTTTCGGTTGGAGAAACCGGCAGATACGGAGCTCCTGGAAGACGTGAAATTGGACATGGGGCTTTAGGAGAAAGAGCACTTCTTCAAGTTATTCCAAGCGAAGATGAATTCCCATATACAATTAGAGTTGTATCAGAAATCTTAGAAAGTAATGGTTCATCAAGTCAAGCAAGTATTTGTGCTGGATGTATGAGTTTAATGGCAGCCGGAGTTCCAATTAAAGCTCCAGTTGCAGGAATTGCAATGGGTTTAATTACAGCAGGTGATGATTACACTATTTTAACTGATATTCAAGGAATGGAAGACCATTTAGGTGATATGGATTTCAAAGTTGCTGGAACAAGAAATGGTATTTGTGCTCTTCAAATGGATATTAAAATTAAAGGGGTTACAAAAGAAATTCTTGAAAAAGCTTTATTACAAGCTCATGATGCTCGAATGGAAATTTTAGATAAAATGGAAAAAACCATTCTAAAACCAAGAGCAGAAGTATCTAAATATGCTCCTAAGACCTTGACATTTATGATTAATCCTAATAAGATTAAAGATGTAATTGGTAAGGGTGGGGAAATGATTACGAAAATCATTTTAGAAGCCAGTGGCGTTGATGCGGTTACAGATATTAATGCGGTAAAAGTTGACCTTGAAGATGATGGTCGAGTTATCATTTACCACAGTGATAAAGAAATAATTGAAAAAACTGCTAATATGATTAAAGATATTGTAAGAGAAGCTGAAGTTGGAAAAATTTATAATGCTAAAGTTGTAAAAATTGAAGATTTTGGTTGCTTTGTTCAAATATGGCCTGGATGTGAAGGACTTGTTCATATATCAGCCCTTGCTAAAGAACATGTTAAAAAGACTGAAGATGTTGTTAAACTTGGAGATGAAATATTAGTAAAATGTTTAGGCTATGATAAAAAAGGTCGTCTTAATTTTTCAAGAAAAGATGCTTTAACTGAAAATAATGATAAATAATTTATTTATTATTTTCTAATTTGCTTAAATAGCTCAGCTGGTAGAGCAATCCTCTCGTAAGGGATAGGTCGCAGGTTCGAATCCTGTTTTAAGCACCAGTTTGATAGGGAACTCGAAAAAATACGAGTAAAGATAGAAAACGTACTGATAAAAGTGCGTTTTTATGTTACGATGTATTTGTCAAAGGAATTTGCATAAAATAAAAAGGGAAGATTTAACTTCGCGAGTTGAGTACTTACCTAAGTTTGGTTAAGCACTTAATCTATGCTAGATTGAATGCTATTTTCTTTATCATAGAATCATTACAGAGACTATTAATAAAATGATAATTAGTATTAGAAATGAGATTAATAAATCTTTTTTCTTCATAATATCAAGTCTCCTTTCTAAAAGAAAGTGACAAGCACTCAACTATTAAATGTTCCTGATAAAATTATACTAAACAGATATTCTTAAGATATTTTATAATAAATTAAGACAATTTAAAAAACATCTTTGTATATTGTCAGAGTCAATATAAGGAGAAAAATATTTATGAAAATTGAAAATAAATTGCAAAGCATTAAATTAATTAAATGATTTAGGATTGAATAAATTTCTAGAACAACTATTTAAAAAGTGGAGAGAAGTCATTTGCACTTTTTAATAAAGAAGTTGGTATTAAAAAAGAAAAAATTATTATTTATGAATTAAGAACCCATTATTAAAAAGTTGTTGCATTTCTTTCTTTAGGGTACCAGATTGATACTAAACTCAAACTATTATTCGAGATTTAATTTTAAAAAATGCACTTTAATTGTGCAAACTATGTCAAAAAAATGCAAAAATGCACAATATTTTGAGATTATTGTGCATTTTTTGCAAATTTTTATTTACATTTTCTGCTTTGTATGTTAATATCTATTATAGGTGATACAAATGGATGCAATGAAAGTAAAATATCTACCAATTGAATATACAATAGATAAAGAATTATTAAAATTAATTTCTGAAGCAAATACTAAATATGGAGAATATAAATCATATTTAAAAAATATGGAATTTGATTCAAAATATTTTTTAGATTCAATTATTCTAAATGAAAGTTTAAAATCAGCCCAAATAGAAGGAACTCAAATTTCTCAAGATGAATTATATTATTTAAAATATATGCCAAAAAATGATGATAATTTAGAAATTCAAAATTTAAAAAAAGTAATTGACTATTCTAAAGACTATATGAAGGAATCAGATGAAATTAATTTAATTTTTGTTAATAAAATTCATAAAATATTATTAGATAGTGTTAGAGGAAGTGAGAAAGACCCTGGTCATATCAGAAATATTCAAAACTGGATTGGACCAAAAGGATGTACTATTGAAGAAGCAATTTTTGTTCCTCCTATTCCAGAAGATGTTCCAGTATTATTAGATAATTTATTTAAATATATGAATGATGCTTATATTGATCCAATTCTTATAAATTTGGCTATTTCACATTCTCAATTTGAAACAATACATGCTTATAGAGATGGAAATGGTAGATTAGGTAGAGCTTTAATTCCTATTCAATTAGCTATGTTGACTAACGATGAACCTATTTTATTTTTATCAGAAGTAATTGAATTATATAAACCAAGTTATCACAAATTTTTAAATGAAAGTAGAAAAGGAAATATGTTAGGTTTTATAAAATTCTTTTTACAATGTATTATTGAACAATGTAATAATTATATTATTAAAATTAATAGAATTAAAAGAATTTATAAACAAGATATGGAAAAAATTAAAGTTTTAAATAGCAATGTTATATACAGAATTATGCCTGCAATGATGCATCAAATTGTTTTTACTAAAAAAGAAATTGAAGAGGAAACAGGAGTTTCTAGAAACACTATTTCTACATTAATAGAGCAATTAGTAAATATGGGAATTCTAATAGCAGATTCTTCTCATGCTAAACTCGGATATAAATATAAAGAAATATATGATGTATTTGTAGATAAAGAAATTTTATAACATTAAAAAAATATAGAAAATGTTAATAAAATATTTAATAATCATTAAAAATGTAATATGTTGCTAATGGAAATGGGAGATTATATAAAATTTAGTTATTGGAAAAAGTTGTAAATAACTATACTTGCATCAGATTAATACCAAACTCTGAAAATTCGTAAAAATGAGGGGTGAAACTTGCCAAAAAATCCGTATTGTGATAATATGTATTTGTCAAAGAAATTTGCATAAACTAAATAAGGAACATTCAATATGCAGTGTTGAGTGTTGCCAAAAGATTGGTTTCACCTAATTCAAACTGTTTGAGTTAGGTGATTTTCTTTATATTAAAACTATAAATAGTAATAATATTAATAGGAAGATAAGAATGATTAAAGATAGAATTAAAAAATCTTTCTTATTCATACTATCGCCTCCCTTCTTTATGAAGTTTGGCAATCACCCAACTATTAAATGTTCCTAATAAAATTATAGCAAACAAATGTTATTTATTAAACACTTTTGCACTCGAGGGGGAAAAAATTTTTTTCATTATTTAAAATTTTAATATACTATTTTTAATATTTTGTGTTATAATGGTCATATGAGAAAACTCCCTTACTTATTTTCTATATACTTACTTATTTTTTATATTAAAGTATTTTATGAGTTTTCTCTATTTTTATTATAAATTACGAAACATTTTTGCACTATCTGTAAAAATGTTTTTTTGACATTATATAAATTAAGAACTATATATTATAAAAAAGAATAGTATATTAAAAATCAAAACAGATAACTCGTATCATTATTCTATATCTAAACCTATTTTATTTCTTTGATATATTATAAAATTAATTTTAGAATATGCTTATAATAGAAAACTATGTAGAATTTTACTTTTTAATATTATTAAAAAAGTTCTTAAATAAATTAAAATTAGATATTTACATTTTATTGGCTAAAAAATGTAAGACAAATTATGACAAATTATTCAAAAAATAGATTGTTAATTTTTATTAAATATGATATTCTTAATATGTACTATTGTGTATAATATATTCTACGGTAGTTTTTAAGGAGAGTGGTAATAAAAATGCTAAAATTCAAAATTAAATTCTAAATTTATTTAATTTTGAAAATCAAATAAATTTAAAATTAAGCGTATTTTAGGGAAAGGAGTAAAAGTATGAGTGAAGAATCTTCTAAGAAGACAAAAATAATATGTGGGGTAGTTTTAGGAATTATTGTTATTGTTGTTGCAATTTTATTTTTCTTAAAAGGTTGTGCTAAAGAATTTACGGTATCTTTTGATTCTAATGGTGGCTCTATAGTAAATTCTATTGATGTAAAAGAAAATGATACTATAACAAAACCAAGTGACCCAACTAAAGAAGGTAGTATTTTTGCTGGGTGGTATTATTATGACAAATTGTTTGATTTTAATACTAAAATAACGGAAGATATTACTTTAGTTGCTAAATGGTTAGATGAAGAAAAAATAGTTCTTGATAGTGCAACATTATCATTAGAAGTAGGTGAAGCTGGGGAAGTTAAAATAGTATCATACCCTAGTGATTTAACTTTACAAGATTTATTATTTGTATCAAGTGATGAAGAGGTTGTTAAAGTTTCAGAAGATGGTAAATTAACTGCTTTAAAAGAAGGAACAGCTGTTGTTACAGTTAAATCAAAAGATGGCAAATATGAAGAAAAAGTAACTATAACTGTAAGTAATAAAGAAGTAGAAGAAACACCAACTGAAACAGATAAAAAACCAAGTACTACAACAAAACCAAGTGGTACTACCAATCCAAGCGGAACGACAAAACCAAATACTGGAAGTACAGGTGGTACTACTAAACCAAGTGGCGGAAGTAGTAGTGGAAGCCAAGGCGGTTCTACACCACCAAGCGAGGAAACACCAACACCACCAATAGAAGTTGAAGTTACTGGTGTTACTATAACTGGAAAAGATACTGTTAATGTTGGTGAAAAATTAAAATTAGAAGTTAATATTACACCAAGTGATGCAACTGATAAAAGTGTAAAATGGGAAATTGTAAGTGGTTCTGATAATGCAACAATTGACCAAAGTGGTAATGTAACTGCTAAAAAAGCTGGAAAAATTACTGTTAAAGTTACGACTTCAAATGGTAAAAGCGCAACTAAAGAAATAACTATTAAATCAGTATATAAAGTTGTAATGACACCAGAATGTATTGAAATACCAGGAATGGTACCTCAAAGATATATTTTTAAAGTATATAAAGATGGTACTTCAACTACAGATTATATTAAATTTATGTATAATGGAATTGAAGCAACTCCAAAAAGTTATTCAATAGCAACACTTGAAATAAAAACAACCATTACAACTGTAACGATAGAAACAAATACAGGTAATTTTGATGCAAGTGTGCAATATGAAATACCTAAAAATTGTTAAAAGGAGGATATAAAATGGATAGGAAAATGAAAAAAATATTGTTATTTATAGCTATCTTCTTTATTGGTACAATTCCTACAATGGCAAGAGAAGTTAATTTTAAAGAATTAAATGCTGCTGTTGAAGAGAAGGGTGCAACTTGGTATTACGTGGTTGGAGAATACGTATTTACAAGTACTTATGGCCAAAAAGATAATACAAAGTTGTCAATTCAAGATTTTATGCTTGGAGCAAGAACTATTGCTGAAGCCGATGGTGCTATAAAAGGTGATAATATTTACGATGCCATGACAATTAATTATGTTAAAAAAGATGGCAGTGAATGGAAAATTCAAAATAATTATTTAGGTAAAACAGATTTAAAACAAAAACTTAGTGCTACTGATGATAATAAAAAAATCAACATTAAATATATTGATTATGAAATATTTAAAACTCCTACTGCAGCTAAATTAGATTTAGGTTATGGAGAAAGTAGTAATAATTATCAAACATTAATTGAAACTACTTACGGATTTACAGGTGGAAATGCTGCTAATTCTGAAAATTTAAAATTAGCATCTAATGGAACTAATCAATATACTTTAACTGGATTATTAAAAAGATTTGATGGAACCTTAAATAATGTATTCCAAGGTGAAGATTTAACTAAATATTATTTTTCTTATTATGTTGATTTTGAAAATAAAGATTTAGTTACTGATGATAGTACTATTACAATTAAAGCTCTTAATCAACAAGGAAGTGAAAAAACAACAAGTACTAAAACATTTGCAAAAAAGAATTTTGATAGTGATACAGGTATAGCAATGTTATTTGCTTATAAACCTACATCAGAATATCAAAAATTGGAAATTACATTAGATTATGATGGAGAAAAAGAAATATATGCTCCTACAACTTATACAATTGATTTAAGTAAGTTAAGAATTCAAGAAGAATCAAATCTAACAATGAATAAAGAAATTCCTCAAGCTGATTTAGCAACTTTTGCTGATTGGAAATATCAAAATCCTGATACTGTTACTTATGATTACAGTAAAGAAACTAATACTTTAACATTAGGTGGCGTTTTAGCTCCTCAAGAAATTGATAATACAAAAGCAAAATTTCCAACAGAAGAAGCTAAAGGATATTATGTTTTAGTAAACTTTAATTCTGAAGATTTTATTCCAGGAAAAACAACAATTAAAATGCAAAAAGGTGAAAGTACTAAAACTTTAAAAGATGAAATAGATGCAACTGGGGTTTCGGTTTTAATAGCTTTAGACCCTGATGCTGTAACTAAAACAATTACGGTTACTGTTGATTTAGATGGTGAGGGTAATCAATATTATGGAAAAGATTATACAATTAATTGGGAAGGTTTAACTTTAGAAAAGAAAACAGAAATTAAAGTTGAAGAAGGACAAGAGTTTACTGATGACCTTGAAACAATTGATACTAATGTTGCAGATAAATTAAATATAGAAAATTGGGATAAAGAAAGTATTGAAAAGGTTAGTATTAAGCAAACTGGTGCTACTGCTGAAATAACTGGAGTATTACCTAAAACTTCTGAAGTTGAAGGGATAACTAATAAAACTGGTTATTATGTACCTGTTGTTATTACTTTAAGTGAAAACTATAAAGAAAATGAAACCACTGTTACCGTTTCATATAACAATAGTAAAATGCGGGCAATAGCCTTAGAATCAAATATAACTCTTTATGATGATACGAAAATTTTAATTTTCCAACCTTTAGAAGAAGATAAAACATCATTTGATGTTATAGTAGATTTAGATGGAGAAAAAACGGAATATGCTCCATATACTATTACTTTTGATTATAGCAAGTTAACTTTACAAAAAGCTACAGTTATGAGTGATACTGATGTACAAGCAACAATTCCTGAAGGAACTGATAAAGACCATTTTGAAAATGTTTATGGTTATGAATTCAAGGATGAACTTAAGGTTACAAGAGAAGGCAATGTATTTAAAATAACTGGGGATGTTCATGAACAAGAAATTAGTAAAGATGTCTTTACTGGTGATGAAGTAACTAATTTCTATATTCCTTATAACATTAATCCAACTGGAGCAATTAAAGGAAAAACTACTGTTACAAGACCTATTAAACAGGGTACAGAAAATCCTGTATCAACTATAAATGATGATTATGGTTTAAGTGTTTTATTATCTATTCAACCTGATAAAGTTGCAAATTGTAAAGAAGAACCTAATAATTGTCAATTTGAATTTACTGTTGACTTAGATGGTAGTGAAGAACAATATACTCCTTCTAAATTTATAATTGATTATTCAGGTGTTAATTTAGTTAAATATATAAAGGCAACATTTGAAAATCCAAAAAGTGATGCAACTGTTATAAAGTTATATTCTGGAGAAACAATTGCTAAAGAAAAAGTAACAACTCCTGAATATGATAAATATCATGAATTTGTAAAATGGACAATTGGTGATACTGATACCGAATTTAAGTTTGGTGAAACAACAATTACTCAAGATACTAATATTAAACCAAATTGGAAAGTATTAGTTAATGAATATGTTAATGATAAAGTAAGTAGTATAGTTGAAATTGAAAATTATAATAAACCAACTATAGAAGGAACTGATATTACACTTAATATTACAAAAAATAATGTAAGTAAAGATAAATTAAGTGATATTTTAGTGCCAATTATTTCAGAGGTTTTAAAAACTAACGAGATAGAAAAAGTTACTCTTAAGTTAGGTGAAGAAACTTCTGTAGATATTACAAGTAGTGAAGATATTAAAAATAATATAGAAAATACTTTATTAAGTGGCAAAGACGATTTAGATGATTTAATTGCTAAAACAATAACAATTTCTTTTGAAAAGAAAGCAAATACTTTAGTTGAATTTGATAAAAAAGAAGATTATAATTTAAAATTTACAGCTGATTTTAGAGTAGTTAAAAATGAGAGTGATTTAACTAACGCTCTAGCAGCTAGTGAAGTTAAAACAATTTATGTTACCGAGGGATTTACAGTTGAAAGTGAACATGAAATTAATAGAAATATTACAATATCTGGAACTGATAGTAAAAATACCATTACAAGTAATGGCCAAAATTCTGTTTTCAAAGTAACTAGTGGGGAAGTAACTTTTGACAATATAAAATTAACTGGAGCTAAAGTTGGAATACTTGCTAATACTGGCACAGTCACTCTTAATAACATCGATTTATCAGATAATACTGAAGCTGGAATGGAATTAAATGGACGGGTAACTTTAAAAGGCGATAAGAGTAAAATTACTTATACTAATGAAGCTTACGAAAAACCTTTAATTCGTATTCCTAAAACACAAAAAAATAATCATACAATAGAAGTTACAGGTTTAACTAAGGTTGATACACTTTACGATGTTAAGAAGTTTGATAAAAATAGTGGTTATGATGCTGAGCAAGATGTTTATATTGGAGACGAATTAGTAGCTAAAAATTATGATTACATAAATCATTATCTTGATGCAACTAAGAGCAATAAATGGCTTAGATTAGTTTATATTGCTGATAGAACTATTACTAATAAACCAGTTGTATATACGGTTTACTTTGATAAAGAAAAAGGTGTAGGTGAAGGTAATAATGCTGAACCTGATAAAGATATTAAATATCTTACAACTTTTGATGGAACTTTAGGAACATATACTGTTGATAAATGGTCTAGTGGTGGCAATACTTATAATTATGGTGAGGTTAATCCAACTAAAGATGGTTCTTATGGTATAATTTATAAAGTTGAATATAAAGCAGGAACTGTTGAAGTAGGCGATGAACAAAGTTTAATTAATGCTGTTAAAGCTGATAGTAATAATAAAATTGTAATTGTTAAAAATGAAATAACTTTAACTAAAGAACTTGATATAGCAGCTAGTGATATTTCTATTACTGGAAAAGTTTCTGGTGTTGATACTATTAAGGGAGTTTTAAATGGTAAGATTAAAGTAACTGGTAATAATGTTAGATTATCATTAATGGAAATAAATGGTAAAGAGGTAACTGATAGTAATACAAAATCTGTAGTTACAATTGCTGGAACTGGCTTTAATTCTTCTCAAGTTAAATATAAAGCTAATAGTATAGAAGGAAATTGGGATAATATTTTATGTTATACTCATGAAAATCCAACTACCGTTTTATTCTATAATGTTTTTGATGGTACTAATGCAACAAGTTTAATTGACTTTAAAGGAAAATTAGCTAAAGACCCTGGTGAAAATAAACATTCTCGTTTAATTGGTAATGATTTTAAAGGTGCTAGTGAAACTAAAGAATTTATTATCATAGAAGAGTTTGAAGAAGGTGCTAAACTTGATATTACCCAAACTGAAGCTGACTTTGCTGATGCTCATGAATATGGTATTAGAATTAAGAAACCAAAGACTAAAATATCAGCAACTATCGATTTAGGTTATGATTGGTTTAATAGTACTGATAAAATATTAAAAATTGCTCTTGAAACTGATGATAGTACTGATTATAGTGGCTTAAAAATTTCAGGTGGTAGAAACTTTAAAAACAAAGTAGAAATATATTATTTAAAAGATAGTGGTGATGGCATTAAATTTACTGAAGAGAAAAATAATGCTGCTGGAGAAGCTGAACTTGAAATAAGAGAATAGGTATGATTAAATTCATACCTTTTTGTTATTTTTGACAATTAATTATATGAATTATAAGAATAATGTGTTATATTTATAATGTAAGGAGGTTTAATGAAAAAATTATTATTTATATTTGGATTTTTAATTTGTATTTTTCCTATAACAACTAAAGCAGCAGTAGCAACCTCAGTAGATAAACGTGATTTAAATATTCACCTATTTACAAATAATGATTGCCAAAATTGTGAAAAAATAAAAAAATATGTTGAAGAAAAACATAAAGAAAATACACGAATTATCTTAAATGAAATTAATGTCGAGAAAGAAAAAGATATTTATACAAATACTAAAAAAATATTAAATTTTAAAGATAATAAGTATCCAGTTATAATAATTGGTTCTAATTATTTTTATAAATTAGATACTAAAAAGTTAGATAAAGTAATTGAAAGTTATTTAGAAAATGATAATTATTGTGATTTAGTTTATCGAGTAAAAAGTAATTTAAATACTGATGATTGTTTAGAACTAAATAAAGATATTTATAAGAGTGATAATAATTTAATTATAATAATAATTATAACTGTTATTATTATAATAACTGGTTTAATAATTTTTAAATTAATAAAAGATAAAAAAATAAAAATTAATTTTAAAAAAAATAATTAAAAAAAGTCGAAAATTGTCGAGAGACGGAGTAACAATTTATCGGAAAAAATCAAAAAATAGGAAAAGCAATGGAATTGATGGCAATAGAAGAGGGAGAATTAGAAGAAGTAATTGGAATATTAGAAGAAGTTGGTTTTTCAAAAATAGAAAAATTAATTTCTTTTTCATTATAGTTATAAACATAATTTTCAGAAGAATTAAAAGTCTTTAGGTAATAATCAAAAATATTAATACCATTAAGAAAAAGCTCTCGAAGTTTTAAATAAGTTTCAATATTATTAAAAGAATAGGCCTTAGGAACAGAAGAAAAAGAAGCAGCAATACAATGTTGAATATGGGC
>CANQMV010000028.1 GCA_947625085.1 uncultured Bacilli bacterium | reverse complement strand
GAAGGATATATCTACAATAATAACATGCAAACAAATGCAGGAAGTTATGAAGTAACAGCAACATTAAAAGAAAATTATAGATGGAGTGATAATTCAACAAATGCTAGAAAGTTTACTTGTACAATAGCAAAAGCTAAAACAGCAACAACAGGAAGTTGTAAATCATTAACCTATACGGGCTCATCTCAAACCTTAGCAGCTGGTGGAAGTTATGTAACGTACTCAAATAATGCAGGAACTAATGCAGGAAGTTATACAGTAACTATAACAGCTGATGCTAATCATTTGTTTAGTGATGGAGCCTCATCTAAAAACTTAACTTGTTCAATAGCAAGAGCAAGGACAGCAACAACAGGAAGTTGTAAATCATTATCATATACAGGAGCTTCCCAAACCTTAGCAAGTGGAGGAAGTTATGTAACATATTCTAATAATTCAGGAACTAATGCTCAGAATTATACAGTAACTATAACAGCTGATGCTAATCATTTGTTTAGTGATGGAGCCTCATCTAAAAACTTAACTTGTTCAATAGCAAGAGCAAGGTTATCAACAACAGGAAGTTGTAAATCATTATCATATACAGGAGGCTCTCAAACCTTAGCAAGTGGAGGAAGTTATGTAACATACTCAAATAATGCAGGAACTAATGCTCAAAATTATACAGTAACGGTAAGTTCCAATGCCAATTATGCATTTAGTGATGGAACGACATCTAAAACCTTAACTTGTTCAATAGCAAGAGCAAGGACAGCAACAACAGGAAGTTGTAATTTATTATCATATACAGGGTACTCACAGACTTTAGCAAGTGGCGGAAGTTATGTAACGTATTCTAATAATTCAGCAACAGCAGCTGGAAATCATACAGTAACAGTAACAGCCAATGCCAATTATGCATTTAGTGATGGAACAACCTCTAAAACTTTGACTTGTAGTATTAAAGATAGTACTCCTCCAACTGTAAATGTAACAGTAACAGGAAATGGAAGTGCAAGTGGAGTAAATGTTAGTATTAGTTGTTCTGATGCAGGAAGTGGATGTAAAAGTAGTAATCCAACTGGAGACACTGGTTTAAAATCTTCTAAGTCTTACACAATTTGTGATAATTCTAATAACTGTGTTACTAAGACAGTTACTGTAACTTCATCTAGTCAAACAAGAACTTGTAGTAAAGCAACATTTGGAAGTGGTAAAACTACAAATGGGTTAAGCAGTTGTACAACTATTTCTGAAAGTAAAGCTAATAGTGATTTGAAAGATTATCGTCAAACATGTGAAAGTTATTATGCAGATAGTGGTAAAGAAAAATGTAATACAGCTTGGACTCCAACAGATAAAAACAAATATCGAAATTGTCATGTAGACCGTGATGATACATGTTGTGATGTATATAATTTATATTGGAAAAGGATTCGTTATAATCGTTCAGGTTGTAGTGCCTGGTCTGCTTGGTCTGCGGCATCATCATGTACAGCAGCTGCTAATAAAAGAGAATGTCAGACAGTTTATAGTGCAACTGTTTCATAAAAATAAAAAATTAAGATTGTTAGAAAGGAATTTTAGTTAGTATGAGAAAAAAATATATTGTTGCTTTTGTTATTTTAGCTTATGGATTTGGAATAATTACCTCAGCGCTTTTTCTTAATTTTTATAACGATAATAGAACTTTAGCAAAACCTGATAATTCAGAACAAGAAGAAGAATATGTTCCAAATGTCGATGTAGATGTTGAAATTAAAAGTTTTCAAATTCGAAAATCTCTTGATAATCCAGAAAATACATTTATTCAACTAGAAATTGATAATAAAAAAATCGAAGATAAATCAGGAGAAATATATTTAAATTTCTATGAAGATGATGATAGTTTACTATTTGAATATACCTGTGATTTAGACCTTTCAGAAGAAAATATAACAATTAAAGATACCTTAGGTTTAGATTATAGTTATATAAAAAAATATGAAGTAGTTATAAATAATAAAAAAGAAACAATTAATCCAGAAATAATTGATAATTCAGAAATAAATGAAACCGAAACCAATGAAGATGAAAGCCTTTAAAGGCTTTTTCTTTTAAAATAATTGCTAATTTATAAAATATATATTATAATGTAACCCATGGAGGGACTTATATGTTAATAAATTTAACTGATTTAAATTATAAAGATAAAATTATAATTGATGATGTAGTAAGTTATACGAAAGAATATCTTAAAAATTCAGATATTATCTCTTTAGACAATGTTAAAGTAAGTGGCGAAATTACTAAAGATTATGAAAATAATAATTTAATAAAATTAGATGTTTCTGGTAGTATGATGATAATAGATGCTATAACATCAGAAGGTGTTCCATACGATTTTACGATTGAAATCGAAGAAAATTTGGAAAATTCATTAAAAACACTTGATTTAATTGAATTTTTATGGCATTATATTGTATTGGAAATTCCTATCAGGTATACAATTAGTGATACCGAAGTATTAAAAGATAAATATTCAGATATTTATAAGGAAGAGGAAATTCACGAAGTAAATAATCCATTTAAAGATTTCTTTAAAGAATAAGAGAGGAGTGAAATAATGGCTGTACCATTTAGAAAAGTTTCAAAAACTAGAAAAAGAATGAGAAGAGCACATAATGCTTTAACTTCAAAAACTGTTACTTCTTGCCCTAAATGTGGTGAAATGATTAAACCACATCGTGTTTGCAAAAACTGTGGATATTATAAGGACGAAGAGATAATTAGTAAAGATGCTTTATAGTATCTTTTTTGTTATGAAAAAATGTTTATTTGTTGGAAGTTTTAATCCCGTAACTATAGCTCATATAGAAATTAGTAAATATTTACTAAAAGAAAATATAATTGATTATCTTTATTTTTTACCAGTTAATAGTAAGAAGACTAATTTAGTTAATATTGAAAAAAGAATTGAAATGCTAAACCTTGTTAATCCTAAAGATACTAAGATTTTAAATATTTACGAATTTCAAAAAGAAGGTACTTTCAATACAACAATTTTAAAAAAAATTACTAAAAAGTATAAAATTAATTATTTAGTTATGGGTCAAGATTTACTATTAAAACTTGAAAATTTTGTAAATTATAAAACAATTTTAAAAAATTATTATTTAATTATTATAAAAAGACTTAATGAAAAAATTGAACCAATAATTAAAGAAAAATTTTTAAAATATCAAGATAAATTCATTATAATTAATAAAAGATATCATGAATCATCAACCCTTGCAAGAAGTAAAATAAGTTTTAAAAATAATAAGTATATATCAAAAGAAATATTAGATTATATAAAAGAAAATAATTTATATAACTAATATTTTTTTGTTATAAAAATAAAAATTTTACATAAAATTAACTGAAAGTGAGGATATATGAAAAAAATAGTACCTTTTACAAAAGATTTAATGTTTAAAACGAAAATAGGAGAAATTACATCTATAGCGCTTGATAATACTTTAAAATTAAATGATTTAGAAGTATCAGGAGAATTTATTATAAGTGGAACTTATAAAATGCTTGGAGCAGGACAAGTAGAAGAAGAATTTAAATATAATATCCCAGTTGATATTACAATTGATTCAAAGTATGAAACTAAGAATTGTATTGTAAGTATTGATGATTTTTCTTATGAAATAATTAATGAAGAAAAATTAAAAGTTAATATAAGTGTGATGTTAGATGATTTAGATATTAAAGAAGACCCCGTTTCTGCAATTGAAGTTTTAGTTGATGATGTTTCAGATAATACCAGAGAATCATTATATGATGAAGTATCATTTAAATTAGATAGTGAAAGTGATTCTTTAAAAGAATTAGAAGAACTTAATACTGAATTAGAAGATTTAAATTTAAATCAAGATAATATAAGAACTGATACTACCTCAAATACTAATTTAAATCAAAATACTAATTTAAATCAAAATGTAAATTTAAATATAAATACAACTGAAACTGATAATAATGAAGAAAATTTATTTGATAATGTAAATCCTGAACATGAGTATTCAATTTATCGAGTTTATACAGTTAAAGAAGATGATACTTTAGATATTATTTATGAGAAATTTCAAACTAATAAAGAAACTTTAATGAATTATAATGACCTTGATAATGTAACTGTTGGAAGTAAAATAATTATTCCTGATTGTAATGAATAATTTAAAAGGTATTTTAGATAAATATAATTTACATGCTAAAGGGTTAAGATGTCTTGGAAAAGTATCAGTTATTGATACAGATAAAGGAAGAATAGTTTATAAAGAAAATAGTAATAATTATGATATTTATGAATATTTAAAAGTTAGAGATTTTAATTATTTTCCAAGATATTTCAATGATAAAAATACAACTTATGATTTATCAGAATATATTGTTGGAAAAGATATTCCTGATGAACAAAAATTAAATGATTTAATTCATTTAAGTGGAATTTTACATCGTAAAACTTCTTTTAATAAAGAAGTTGATATGGATGAAATTAAAGCAATTTATGAAAAAATTTCTAATGATGCTACTTATTTAATGAAGTATTATGAAGATTTAAATAATTATATTGATACAGTAGTTTTTATGTCTCCAAGTGAATATTTATTAGTTTCTAATATTGATTTATTTTATTATCTTTTATCATTTGTTAAAGTTGAAATTACTAATTGGTATAATTTTATAAAAGAGAAAAAAGTAATTCGTTATGCAATGATTCATAATAACTTATCACTAGAACATATTTTAGAAGGAGATAATAAATATTTAATTAGTTGGGGTAAAGCTAAACTTGATATGCCAATTAATGATTTAATTAAAATTTATGAAGAAAATTATTATGATTTAGATTTAGAAGATTTAATTAGAGAATATGAAAAAGAATTACAAATTAATGATTATGAATATCTTTTTTTATTAATTAACTTAGCAATTCCTAAACGAATTGAATTTACTAAAAATACTTATCAAGATTGTTATAATATCAATAATTATTTAGTTTATCTTTCAAAAATTGCTTCTTTAATACAAAAAAGAGAAAAGAAACATAAAAAAGTTTGACTTTTTTGTGTTTTTATTGTATAATCTTAACGAAATTAATAGATAGGGAAACTATCTTAAAAAATGGGAGTTAGGGGTTGAATATTATGAATCCAAGTTACATATTTGAATACCAAAATGAAAATGATTTTCGAAAGAAAGAACGTTCTGTAAGGAAGTATAATATGCTTGCTTATAAGAAATTAACATTTAATTATTATCCAAAAATTCGAAGTGGAGAGTTTTTAGGAGAGTTAGTTGCAAGTGATAAGAAACTAAAAACTAAAAGTTATGAACTTATTCTTCCAACTGATGAAATGTTTAAAAAAGTTCATGGAGAAATTCGTCTTCATTATACAGTGTATGAAGACAAAAAGATTGTTTTATTAACCAATATTACACCAGAAGGAATTTTAGAAGAAGGACATCGAGCTGAACTTACTGCTTATAAGGGTGTAATGATTAGTAAAGCTAATCCTGAAAAAGATATGTTTAAAATTAATCTTTTAAATATGATGCAAAATAAATAGTTATTAAGATTTTTCTTAGTAACTTTTTTTATTCATTAATTTACTTCTTAAAATGGACATGATATAATGTTTTTATATTAGAGAGGTTTATTTATGAATAATCAAAATTTTAATAGAGATGGTGTACCAATTTATCGAAGTGAAATTGAAAAAAAATTTAAACCAATGAAAGTTTTGCTTTTCATAGTTTTTCTTTTAATTATTGCTTCTTCTATTTATGCGTATTATACAGTTACTGGTGGTAATTTATTTAATTTGCATAAAGAAATAGTGCTTTCGGTTGGAAATTTATATTCTTTAAATGACAAGAAGGAAGCTTTAGCTTGGGAGAGTTCTAATGAGGAAGTAGCAACGGTTTCATCGAATGGAGATGTTATTGGAACTGGAGCTGGAGATGTTTTAATAACAGCTAAAGAAAGTGGCGAGATTAAATATGAGTATAAGTTTGTTGTTTTGGATACGATAGTTGAAAAACTTAGTATGAAAAAGAAGAGTTTAAAACTTAAAATAGGACAGACTTATCAACTTGAATATAGTATAAGACCAAATAATATTTATATTTCAGATTTTTCTTTTACAAGTAGTAATCCTGATATTGTAAGTGTATCGGAAATGGGTGAAGTTGTTGCTAGAAAATTAGGAACCGCAACTATAACTTTAAGAGTTAAAGATAAGACAACAACTTGTCAAGTAGAAGTTTCTAAGTCAAATTATTCTAATAACAATAATAGTAGTAGTAATAACAATAATAACAACAATAATAATAACGATAACAATAACAATAATAACAGTAATAATAACGATAACAATAACAATAATAACAGTAATAATAACGATAATAACAATAATAACAATAATAACAACAATAATAATAACAGTAATAACAACAATAACAATAACAATAATAACAACAATAATAACAACAACAATAATAATAACAATAATAATAACAATAATAACAATAACTCTAATTTAGTTATAAAAAGTATTAGTTTTACTGAAAGTAAACATGAATTAGTAGTTTTAGAAACTTATCAGACTTCGGTTGATTTTAATCCTTCTTATTTATCAGATGTTTTAAAATATTCATCATCTAATAATGCAGTTGCAACTGTTGATTCTAAAGGATTAGTTAAAGCTGTCGGAGCTGGGAAGGCAACCATTAAGGCAGTAACTAACAATGGAAAAAGTGCGGAAATGGGAATTATTGTTAATAACCCAAAACAACCAGAAAATAAAACTCAAACTTTTACAGCTACTTTTAAAACCAATGGGGCTAATTCCTTATCAGCAACAAGTTTAAGTTGTAAAACAACTGGTACAAGTTGTGTTGTTAAAGCTCCCGAAATTATAAGAAATGGTTATACAATAGTTGGTTTTTCAACTAATTCCAATTCAAAAACAGCTGAATATAAAGTTGGTTCTAATATAACTTTATATGCTAATGCAACTTATTATGCCATTACTTATCGAAGTGTAAGTGCTTATTTTAATGCTAATCATGCAACACTTGGTAATAATAAAACTAGTGAAACTTGTAATATTTATAATACTAGTTCTAATTGTACAGTAACCTTTCCAAGTGCCAATCGCGCCAATTATGAAATTTTAGGTTGGGGTAAAACCTCTAATGCAACCGGTTCATATTTAAATACCCAAACTACAACAATTAACAATAATATTAATTATTATGTTATTTCTAGAATAAATAAAGATGGTGTTATTGCTGGTTGTACAGGTTATCTGGCAGCTACTAGTTATTACTATGAAAGTAATAGTACCAGTTCCAAAAAAACTAAATTAGCTAAAGGAAGTGCTTTTACAATTGAAGAGTTAAATGGTAACTTCTTTAAAGTAACAATTCCAAATGTTTCTGGTTATAAATATGTTCAAACTAAATACGTAATGATTAATTTAAGTGATTATATTCCAAGTATTGTCTTTGAGATAACTAATGCAAATAGTAGTATTTTTAAATCAAGTGGTTATAGTTTAAGTGGAATTACGGGTACAAAGTTATATCAAGCGGGAAAAGTTTATAATCAAAGATTAAAAAGAGAAGAATATATAGCTCCTATGTTATATCAAGCGGCAGCCAAAGTTTTAAAAGCTGAAGAAAGTCTAAAAAATAGTGGTTATTATTTAAAAATATATGATTCATATAGACCATATTCAGTTACGAAAAAAATTTATGAATCCTTATCAGCTCTTTATAATGGAAATAAAGAAGTAAAAGCAAATATTGATTATAGTTATGATGCGGCTGGTAAACGTCATAGTTGGGGAAAAAGTTGGTTTTTAGCTGCTAATCTTTCAACCCATAATACTGGAGCGGCTATTGATGTTACATTAGTTGATAGAAATAAAAGTGAATTAAGTATGCCAAGTAATATGCATGAGTTAAGCACTAAAGCTATAAAATATATTTCTTCAAGCTCTGCTAAAAATTCAAAAAATTATTCTAAAGAAATGAATGCTAATGCTATTATTTTAGATGAAGCAATGACTGCTGCTGGACTTGACACGTTAGCATCAGAATGGTGGCATTTTCAAGATACTAGTGCCTATAATACAATAAAAAAAGTTGAATCTAATGGTTGTGATTTCCAAGTTACCACTTTATATAGTTATTAATTTGTTATATTGTAAGTTTTAAAAAATTAATATATAATAAATTTGTATTAGAAAAGAGGTAATATAATGAGTAAAGTAGATGTTGTTTTAGGAAGTTTTTATGGTGATGAAGGAAAAGGTAAAATAATAGATTACCTTGGTAGTCATGCTGATGCTTTTTTAAGAGCAACCGGTGGAAATAATGCTGGGCATTCAATTGAAGTTGATAATGAAAAGTATGTTTTTCATTTAATTCCATCTGGTATTTTAAATAAAGGAACTCTTGCTATAATTGGAAATGGAGTAGTAATTGACCCAAAAGTTTTAATTGAAGAAATTAAATCTTTAAAAGAAAAAGGTAAAGATGTATCAAATCTTCGAATTAGTACTAAAGCACATGTAATTTTCCCATATCATATTGAAATGGATAAATTACAAGAAGAAAAACGTGGAAATTCTAAAATTGGAACTACTGTTCGCGGAATTGGACCTTGTTATTGTGACAAATATGAACGATGTGGTATTCGAATTGAAGATTTATATACAGATAAATTTAAAGAACAGTTAAAAATAAATGTTACAAATAAAAATCAAATTTTTAAATTAAATAATTATGAAGAACTTGATTATGAAAAAATTTATCAAGAATATTTAGAGTATGCAAATTATATTAAAGAATATGTTTGTGATACAACCGCTTTAGTTCATAAATTATTAAAAGAAGATAAAAAAATTATTTGTGAAGGAGCTCAAGCCACTTTACTTGATATAGATTTTGGATGTTATCCTTACGTTACAAGTAGTAATCCAACAATTGGTGGTATTATTACAGGGAGTGGGTTAAATGCTCATAATATTGGGGAAGTTTATGGAGTTACTAAAGCATATGCTTCAAAAGTTGGAAGTGGTCCTTTTGTAACAGAACAAGATAATGAAATTGGGGATACGATAAGAGAACTTGGACATGAATATGGAGCAACGACCAAACGACCTAGAAGATGTGGTTATTTAGATTTAGTTGCATTAAAATATGCAATTGACTTAAATGGAATTACAGCTCTTTGTCTAAATCATTTAGATACAATTGGCAAACTTCCAAAAATAAAACTTTGCGTTGCTTATAAAAAAGATAATAAAATTTTAGATGGTTTTACAACCAATTTAGAAGAACTTAAACAAGTAGAACCTGTTTATGAAGAATTTGAAGGTAATTTTTTAGATATAAGTAAAGTAAGAAGTCGTAAAGATTTACCTGAAAATGCTTTAAAATATATAAAAAGAATAGAAGAATATTTAGAAATACCAATCAAATTTATTGGTGTAGGGGCTTTAAGAGAAGAAATGATTTGGGAGGATAAATGAAAAAATTAATTGTAACCATTTTAGTTACTTTACTTTTTATAAGTGGTTGCTCAGTTAGAGATTTATTTGTTAAAGAAAACCAAAAAGGAGGAGATTATTTGAGCGGAAAAATTAATGCCCAAATTAATGTGCAAGATTATGGTGTAATTGAACTTGAACTTGATGCTGATACGGCTCCAATTACTGTAACTAATTTTGTTAATTTAGCTAAAAGTGGTTTTTATGATGGTTTAACTTTTCATAGAATAATGGAAAATTTTATGATTCAAGGTGGAGACCCTTCTCATGATGGAACCGGGGGAAGCAGTGAAACTATAAAAGGCGAGTTTCAGGCTAATGGAGTAAAAAATGATATAAGTCATAAAAGAGGCGTAATATCTATGGCCAGAGCAAGTTATTCAATGGATAGTGCCTCTAGTCAGTTTTTCATTGTTCAAAAAGATTATCCTAGTTTAGATGGGGAATATGCTGCTTTTGGTCATGTTACAAGTGGAATGGAAGTAGTTGATAAAATAGCTTCAACTTTAACTCCATATGATGAAAATGGTGAAATCATGAATAATGGTCTTGTTGATTTGGAATTACAACCAACTATTGAAAGTATTAAAATTATTGAATAAATATTAAAAATATGCTTTAATTTTCGAAGCATATTTTATTTTTGTTCTAAAAATAAATCTTTAATATGTTTAATATGTCTTAAGGTTGTAACTAAAATATTAAGACCAGAACTAATTAAAAGCGAATAAAGACCAATATGGGGGATAAAACTTAAAAGAAAAAGAGAAATAGTTTTTAAGATAATGCCAATAAAATTATCATACATTGCTTCCTTAGCAAGATTCGTTGCTTGTAAAAAAGATGATAATGGAGCTTCAATGTAATAAAGTATAAAAATAAAAGCAATTCTTTTAATATAATCATTTCCATGAACTGTTTTATAAAGAAGATTTAAGAAGAATTCCGGAAATATTATAATAAGTATAGTTGAAGGAACTCCAATTAATAATGAAAAAAATAAAGCCTGTTTCAATTTTCTTTTAATATAATTATAGTTTTTCTTTGCATATTCTCTAGAAATAACTGGTAAAAGTGCATTACTAATTGCATTAGTAAAAAAGCCAGGCAATAATAAAATTGGCATTACAAAACCATTAATTACTCCATACTCTAAAACAATATAATCAGTTGTATAACCATTTAAAGTTAAAACATAAGTTAAAATAATAGGTTCAAAAAAATATGAAATTGTTCCAATAATTCGAACAGCTGTTGTTGGAAGAGCAGTTTCTAAAACATTTTTGGAACTTCTAAAACTAACGGAAATATCTTTTTTTTCAATTTTAAAGTTTTTAGGTAAAAAGAAAATTAAAACTAAACTAGATATAAGTTCTGATAAAACATTTATTAAAATTAAACTAGTAGTTGTAAAAACTAATCCATATTTTAAAATTTTGGGAAGAACAAAAATCATGAATAAAAGTCTTACTATTTGTTCTGATATATTACTTGTAACATGAGGAATCATTTTTTCTTTACCAAAAAAGAAACCTCTTAAAATACTAGATAAACTATCAAATGGTAAAACCATACTAATCGCAAGAATTGGAAAATAAGCATTTTCATTTTTTAAAAGATTAAAAGCAATAAAATGACTTCCTAAAATTAAAAAAATGGTTAAAAGAATATTAATAAAAATAGAAATTGGAAGAATTGAAAATAAAATTTTTTTACTACTATCTTTATTTTCACTGACAACTTTTGAAATTCCAGTTGCAAAACCTAATTGACTTATCGCCATCATTAAAGAAAAAGTCGGCATAACTAACATATATAAACTAATTACTTCTAGATTAGAATTACGGGTCATGATTACTTTAATTAAAATTCCCAGTAATTTAGTTAATAATCCACCTATCATTAGAATAATGGTACTTTTAATAAATGTTTCTTTTTTCATAGTAAAGTATATGTTTTAAAAAAAATATTATCATAAGTATTGATTAAATTTAAAAAATATTGTATTCTTAATATGAGAATAGGGGACTACAATGATAGTTTGTTAACTGATTATAACGTTAATTTTAAGAGAAAAATGAAATTAGTAAAAAATGACTAATTTTATCTATTTTTTAAATATAAAAATTAAGAAAATAAATAGAAAGTAGGCAAATATGAGAAATAAAAATTTAATCGTAATGATAGTTTTAAGTTTAAGTATATTAGTATTATTTGGAACCAGTTATGCTTATTTAATAACAAGTAAAATTGGAAATAATGGTTATGCAATAAATGTTGGTAATTTAAGTGTTATGTTTAAAGATAGTGAGACTAATGCCTTAAATTTAAGTAATATGTATCCAATGAGTGATGAAGAGGGAGTAGCACAAGAAGAAGAACTTGAAATTGTAGTAACTAATAATGGAAATATAACAGCTGGATATTCTCTTTATATAGAAGAAACCTCAACTGACCCTGAGTTTAAAGAAGTAATAAGATTTGCAAGTAATAAAAATGATACAGGATATAAAAGTGCAAAGACCTTGGGAACTGATAAATATATAGATTATTATGGAAGATTAAATTCAGGAGAAGATGCAAGTTATAAAGTAAAAGTGTGGTTAGCAGAAGAGGCTGATAATTCATATATGAGTGTAGATACATCTAAAAAAACGTTTACTGCAAAAGTAGTAATTGAAGCAAATCAAGTATATACAGATGGAGTATTAAATGGAGCAGACCCAGTTCTTTCTGATAAATTAATCCCAGTTGTTATAGATGATGGTGGTAAAGTAACCTATGCTGATACTAGAGTAAAATGGTATGACTACGAAGAAAAGAATTGGGCTAATGCCGTTATATTAGTTGATAGTCCAAGTACAACTTATAAAGAAGGAGATATTATTGACGAAAAAGATATTGAAAGTTATTTTGTTTGGATACCAAGATTTAGGTATAAATTATGGAATGCCAATCCTTTAGATGTTGCCTATACATTAAATCAAATAGTAGATGCAAGTGACAAGCAAAATATATTAACAAAAGACCAATCTTCATTTAGAATGATGTTTGGAAATACAAGATTAATCGAAATAGAATTTGAAAATAATAAAACAACTAAATCAAATAATACAACTAATGGAGAGTGGCTAACCCATCCAGCCTTTACCTTAAACGGAAAAGAATTAAATGGAATTTGGGTCGGAAAATTTGAAACTGGTTATAATCAAGGGGAAATTGGAAAGCCAATTGTAGATACGGCGTCATGGACGTTTGGCAAAGCGAATGTTGATAAAGTAGAAAGTAATAAAATAATAGTAAAACCAGATGTTTATTCTTGGCGAAGTTCAACTGTTTCCAATTTCTTTAAAAGTGCTTATAACTATAACCGAGATTTAGATAGTCATATGATGAAAAATATCGAATGGGGAGCAGTCGCTTATTTATCACATTCTTTATATGGAATTGGGAAAGAAATAAATGTAAACAATAATAATCAGTATAAAACAGGTTACTCAGCAGTTATTGGAACAGACCAAAGTAGTTATCCGGGAACAAGTGGAAATACAGATGGTGTAACTTTACCATATAATACCCCAACCGGTTACCTTGCATC
>CANQMV010000027.1 GCA_947625085.1 uncultured Bacilli bacterium | reverse complement strand
CAGGTTAAAAACATGAAAAAAATAAAAAAATTAATGTAAGCCTTGAAATATAAGGGATAAAAAGAAAAAAAAGAAAAAAAATTTGATTTTTTATAAATATGTGATAATCTTATTTTAGTTAGGTAGTGATAATTTATGACAAGACCAAGTAAAAGAAGATTTGAATTAGATATAAAACAAATAAATTATATAAAAAAACAATTAGAAATAGAAAAAATAGAAAATGTAGATAAAGCAGCTATGAAAAAATTAAAAGAAAATTTAAAAAAAATAAAAGATACAAGGATAAAAGGGAAAACAAAATTTAAAATATGGGATATTATTATATGTGGAATTTTAGCAGTTTTATTTGGAGCTCAAGATTGGGAAGACATTCGTGATTTTGTTGATGACCATTATAAATGGCTTAGAGAATTTTTGTTGTTAACAGGAGGAATTCCATGTACAAAAACATATGAAAGAGTTTTCTCAATAATAAATTCAAGAGAATTAGAAAATATATTAAATGAATTTATTATGTCAATTACTATAAAATCAAATTTAGAAGAAGATATAATTAACTTAGATGGTAGAGTTAGTAAAGGAAGTGCAAGACAAAAAACAGAATATCAAAATAAAATTAAACCATTAAATATATTGAATGCATATTCAAATAAATATGGTATATGTTTAGCAAGTGAAATAATTGATAAAAAAAGTAATGAAATACCAACAATACCTGAAATTTTAAAAAGATTTAAAGTAAAAGGAAATATAATAACATGGGATGCATTAAACACTCAAACAGAAAATGTAAAAGCAGTTGTTGGTCTAAAAGGAGATTATGTAATTCCAATAAAGGGTAATCAAGGAAATTTTTATAATGATTTAATTGACTACTTTGATGATAAAAGATTGGAAACGATTAAAGCAGGTAATTCAAAATCAACATATACAGACTATTATGAAAAAAGAGGAAGTCAATCAATTCATTATGAGTATTATCAAACAGAAGATGTCAATTGGTATTTTGACAAGATGAAATGGGAAAAATTGAATACTATTGGATTAGTAAAAAAAACTATAGATAGTGGCAAAGAAATTAAAATAGAAAAAAGATATTATATTTCAAGTTTATTTTGTGATATTGACCTATTTTCAAAAGCAATAAGAAATCATTGGTCAGTAGAAAATAAGCTACATTGGCATTTAGATTTTACATTTAAACAAGATAATAATACTACAACAAATAAATCAGCACTAATGAATCTAGAAATTGTTAATAAATTTTGCTTAGCAATATTGAATAGAGTTAAAGTGTTTTATAATAACAAAAGTTTAAGACGTATAAGAAAAAGAATTTCATATAACTTTGAAAAGTCGTTAGTAGATTTAATGTGTTATTTATCTTTAAGCTAAATAATAAATTTTAAATTAAAAAACATGAGCTAACCATTATAAAATATGGTATAGTTCTATGTTTTAAATTATTTTCATGTTTTTATCCTGCAATTTTAATATCCATCTTAATTTACCTTAATCATTGTCAAAAGAAAAAATAGTTCATTAAACTTGACCATTGAAAATACCTTTTTTATTTTATTATATCGTAATAAATTTTTAAATAAAAAAGAGACTTTAATTCTCTATTAATTAAATAACTCACTGTGACTACTATTTGCAATCCTCTAAATAATCAAATAACTCCTCAGTAGTTTTAAACTTATTAAGTTGTTTCTTTCCTTTTTTGTAATCTTCTATTTCTTGCAAAGATTCTGCTAATTCTTTATTTGGGGCTGGTACTAAAGTTGGTGTAAAAACTAATCTTTATTCCCTTTCACATTGTCTTAAAAACATATTAATAGCAGAGTTAGTATTAGTTCCTAATTTTTTAAATAAATTATCTTCACTTTTTTTAAGTCTTTATCAATTCTAATAGTCACATTAGTTGTATTAGACATAGATATCACCCCTCATTATAATAATACTACATTTATTTTATATTGAAAAGTGCAATACATTTTCAATATACATGTAATAGTATTATATTTAATATTTCCTTTATTTAACTTATCTTTCTTTAACATCAATTATTTTGCCATTCGATTCAAAGACAACCTTTTTAACATCCATCGAATCAAAAATACTAGCTGCTAGAGAATAAGTAACTTCTTCTAAATTATCTTCATTTAATTCATTAAATGTAATTGTTAAAATATCTTTATCCAAATCATAACTTTTAATATCCGTTTTATAAGTTAAATAACTACTTAAATTAGTATTCGAAAAAACATTACCTTTTAAAGAATCAATTATAATTTTAACCTTATTTTCACCACTATTTAAATATTTAGTAACAGGAACATAATAACTATTTAAAGAATCATTATAAACATAATATAAAACAACTTTTTCAATATCTTTTAAACTTTTAATATCATATGTTTTATTAATTCCAAATGAATTATCTAGCATTTGAGGTAAAGTTTTATTACTCTTTTCTAATTTATCTAAAACTTCTCCATCAATTTTAATTACTACTTTTGAAACCGAATCAAGTTCTAATAAACTATAAACGATGCTTTCAATAACCTTTTCTTCTAATTTTTCATTAACTTTTAACAAATCTTTTGAAAAATCAACTGTTAAAGTTTCTTTTTCATAACTTATATTATTTAATTTAGTATTACTTGGAATTAACCCTTTTAAATTATTATATTTTTTATTATTAACAGATAAATTATTTATTACTTCTCTTGCTTCACTTAAAATATCTCCTTTATCAATTAAAATATCAACTTTAACTAAATAATTATCATAATTTAATAAATATATATGGGTTGTATTTAAATTAGAAACATACTCTATTTCTTCTAAATTAGAATTATTATCTTCTTTTAAATAATCAAATGAAAATGTTGTCAACATAATAAATAAAACAAGCGTTGTTAAATAAATTCTATTTAATGCTTTTTTTCTTAACATAAATCCACCCATTTAAGAATATGAAAAAACGTACCTAAATAGTACGTTTAAAGTGATATTTCATTTAATTTTAATAATTCAATAACCGCAGCGGCTCGACCTTTTACTCCAAGCTTTTGCATTGCATTTGATATATGATTACGAACTGTTTTTTCACTTATTTTCAATTCTTTCGCAATTTCTTTGGTTGTTTTATTTTGAATTAATAAAGTAAATACCTCTTTTTCTCTAATTGTTAATATGTTTTTCATAATTCTCCTCTTTAAATACAATGTATTATATGCAAGGAGAAAAATTTTGTAAATTATTCTTTAAAACTAACTGAAATATACATTTTATCTGAAAATTCTTCTTGAAGACTTTTCATAATATTAACGGCTAAACTTTTATCATGATTTTTAGAATTGACAACAACTGAGATAATATCTTCATCAATTTTGACAAAACTATCAAGTTTAAATTCATCTTTAATCTTTTTTTCAAGCATTTCTTCTTTACTTGATATCTCAGAAATATATCTTAAGTCTTCGTAAACTTCATTTTTCTCATCAACCGTTAAGTTGTTACTAGCAAGTTTTTCTTGTAATTCATCAAGGAGTTGTGTCCTTTCTTCTTCAAGTTCGACTCGCATACTTGTTATTAATTCACTCTCTTCAATTGTAACATTTTCTTCATTTGAAACTTTATCAGTTTGGTTCGTTTCATTATTCATAAAGTTACTATTATTAGATAGTAGTAATTCATTTGGCATTGTAATATAATAAACACTTAAAACTAATGCCAAACTTGTTAAAGTTAAAAACCATATTCCTTGTTTATTAACCATACCTAAGTCCTCCTATTTCATTATATTTTAAGAGGCTTAAATTATGCTTTTAAATTTAAAAAATATTTTTCTTGATTGTAAACAATTAATTCATGTTGACATCTGGTAACAGCAACATAGAATAAATATTTTGATTCTAAGTTATAATGATTATTTAAAGTAGTATAAATAATTACAAAATCAAACTCTAAACCTTTAGCTAAATAAGCAGGTGTTATTAAAAGATTAGGATTTTTTATTTTGGAAGCTAAAATATTAGAAATATCATAATCAGTCTTTAATTCATTATATAAATTATTAGTTTCAAAATCATCTTTCGTAATAATAGCAACTCGTTTATAATTTTTAATTCCATAATTTAAATCTTTTTTAATTGAATTTAAATCTTCACTTTCTCTAATAAGAACTTTTTTATTTATCTTTTTACGAATAGCAACTACATAATTTAAATTTAAAATTTTATTAGCATAATCAATAATTTCTTTACTAGAACGATAGGTTTTAGTTAATTTTAAATATTTACTTTCATCAAAAATTACTTGTAAATCATTTAAGGTTTCATATTTATAATAAGGATTAATAGTTTGATTAACATCTCCTAAAATAGTAAATGAAGCCCGTTTAAATATTTTTTTTAAAATAATATATTGTAATTTATTATAATCTTGAGCTTCATCAACAACAATTTCTAAAACTTGATTACTATATGGAAACTCAGTTAATTTTCCTTTTAAATATATAAATAATAAACTATCTTCATAAGAAATTTCTTTTTTTGTTGTAAAACTTTTTATTTCTTTAAGAGTTAATTTAAATATATTTTGAAAATATTTACTTTGATAAAAACTTTCATAAATTAATTTTAAATTCGGATTAAAGTTGGAAAGTTCATAAAGTTTAGTAATAATTTTTCGACCATATTTTTTTAAAGGTAAATTATTTTGATTACAAATATATTCACTCATTTTTTTATATCTTGCAAATAAAGTTAATTTAGAATATCTCTTATATAATTGATTTAATTCTTCTTTTTTATAGAAAAATAATGTATCAAAATAGTCATCATAAAATTTAATTTGATTTTCTAAATCTACAACAAAATCATCTATTAAAGTAATCATTAAATCACTTTGTTTAATTTTAATTAAATTTTTATTAGTATCTTTATCTTGATAATATCTGGCTATAAAACTAGTAAAGTTTTCAACATTTTTATATTCTTTGATATATGATGATTGAAAACTTGAAAAAGTAGTTTCTAAAGTATTATCTTCTCCTAACTCTGGTAAAACATTAGAAATATAGGTTGAAAAGATATCATTTGGAGAAAAGATTAAGATATTAGAACTTTTTAAACTTTCAATTTGGTATAGTAAATAAGCGATTCGATGAAGGGCAACACTAGTTTTTCCACTTCCAGCAATTCCTTCAACAATTAAGTTTTTATCAGTTAAATTTCTGATAATATCGTTTTGTTCGGCTTGAATTGTATTAACAATATTTCGCATTTTAGAATCGGAGTTAAGGGCTAAAACGCTTTCTAAAAGTTCATCTGTAATATTTAAGTTATTATCAAATACATGAATTAACTTGCGATTTCTTATCTTGTATTGTCTTTTTAAAATTAAATTTCCAGAAACTTTTCCAAGGGGAGCTTGATAAGAAGTCTCACCAATTTCATTTTGATAAAATAAAGAGGCAATGGGACTTCGCCAATCATAAATTAAATTACAATTATTATCATCAGTTAAATAAGTGATTCCAATATAAACTTGATATAATTTATCACTTAAAAAATCAATTCTTCCAAAATAAGGATTATCTTTAATTCGAAGTAACTTCATTAAGTATTTACTTTTTCTTTCAAATTCTAAAACTTCCATATCACTACTTAAAAGATTACTTTGAATTTCATACTTATCCATACTACCAATTTCTTTAAAAGTTAATCTTTGAAAATTTTGAATACTACTCTCTTTAATTTCTAAATTGCCTCCTAATTCTTTAAGACGTTTATCTAAAAGTTTAAGAGTCTTCTCTAAATAAGATGTTTCTTTTTTTAATTCATCTTCCTTCATTTTACCTCCAAAAAAGTAAATGACCTAAAAAACTGTATTTTCATTGTATTTTAAGAAATAAGCTTTGTCAAGTAAAAATAAAAAAGGTATTTAAAATCTTTAATTTAAATAACCTTTTAATTAACTTTTAATCTTTTT
Source organism: uncultured Bacilli bacterium (assembly GCA_947625085.1). Lineage (GTDB taxonomy): Bacteria > Bacillota_I > Bacilli_A > RF39 > UBA660 > RUG591. Next base: position 7,683 of record CANQMV010000027.1, on the reverse strand, counting down.
TTAGAAAATTTACATCCACAGTAATCTTGACGATATAAATTATATTCATGAGATAAGACAATACTTCTTTTATATCCTTCTTTCTTTTTAAAATCAGAATATAAATAATTAATATGATATTTTTCTTCTAATAAAGCTCCAATTTGATTTATAACTTGACTATTTTTTAACGGACTAATAGTTAAAGTTGTTGTAAAATAATCAAAACCATGCTCTTTAGCATAAATAGCTGCTTTTTCAAGTCTTAATTTATAACAGATTAAACACCTTTTCCCGCCTTCTTTTTCTTGTTCTAAACCCTTTACTACTTCTAAATAATCTTGGCTATTATAACCAAGCGATAAAACTTCAACTTTACCTTTTGGTTTAAACTCTTTTACAAATCTTTCTAATTCAGTAAGTCGATGATTAAATTCTTCGGAAGTATCAATATTGGGATTATAATATAAAATTGTAATATCAAAGTAATTAGTTAAATATTCAATTACATAACTAGAACAAGGTGCACAACAAGCATGTAAAAGTAATTTCTTACGTCCATCTAATTTTTTTAAAGTATCATCAAGTACAATACTATAATTCATATTATATATCTAAGTTATGATAAACACTTGAAACATCATCTATATCTTCAAGAGCTGTAATTAAATTCATAACTTTTTCGGTTTCCGCATCACTTAAAGTAATTTTATTATCAGGTACATAAGTTACTTCACTTGTTAAAAAGTCAGTAATTCCATTTTTTTCAAAAGCTTCTTTAACATTTAAAAAATTATCAGGTTCTGTATATATAAGATAAGTATCTCCTAAATCAAGACAATCTAAGGAATCAGCATTGATAGCAATTTCCATAATAGTATCAAAATTATTGTTAGCTTCGATTTCAATAACTCCTTTACGTTTAAATAAATAACTAACTGACCCATCAGTTCCTAAATTTCCGCCAAATTTGGTTAAAGTTGAACGAACCAACATCGCGGTTCTATTTTTGTTATCAGTTAAAGTATCAATCATTACTGCAATTCCGTGTGATGCATATCCTTCATAACGAATACTAACATAGTTTATATCAGAACTATTACCAACAGCCTTATTAATTGCTTTTTCAATATTATCTTTTGGCATGTTGTTACTTCTTGCTTTTTCGATTACCATTCGAAGTCCAGGATTCATATCAGGATCTCCATTAGTTCCTTTAGCAGCAACTTGAATTTCTTTGGCTAACTTTTGAAAAATCTTTCCCCTTTCAGCATCTATCAATCCTTTCTTACGATGGATTGTCGCCCATTTTGAATGTCCACTCATAATATCCTCCTAACTAAAATAATTTAATATAACTGGTCCTAAAATAAGTAAAAGTAAAAGTGGGATAAAAAATAAAACCGAAATAATACTTATCTTAAGAGGTAGTTTGGAAATATACGCCCTTTGTTCTAAAACTAATTTTTCTCTTATATAATCAATTTGATTATACAAACTTTCAATTATACTGTTACCAAATAAATTTGATTCTTTAATATTTAAAATAATATTATTAACTGTATCGCTTGGAATTCTAGTTTTTAAATCATCAAGAGCTTCATCTAAACTTTTACCAAGTTCAACTTGTCTTAATACTTCGCGAATTTCCAGTGATAACGTTGAATTAATTCCATTACTAGCTAAAGTTAAAGCTCGAATTAAATTTTTCCCTGATTCCAGTGATAAAGCTAAAATTTCAAAAAAATACATAGCATCATAGTCAAGTTCATGACTTCTTTTTTTAATCTTAGGATTAAAATAAATAGTTGGTAACATCGTATAATAAAAGTATACAATAATCGGTGCTAATATATAACCAAAATCAACTAAATATATTATCATAAAAAAGATAAAAATACTAGATAATAATCGAAAATTCATAAAAGTATAAGGATTATATTTAGCATTTATTCCTAATAACTTAATTTTCTTTTCAATTTCTTTAATCGTTTTTTTTCGATATATTAAAGAAAATAGTTTTTCATTTTTCATAACTTACCACCTATTTTCATTACTTTTCTAACAACAATAATATATGATAAATAAATAATAATGGAAATTAAAAGAATTAAATAACCAAAAACAGATGAAAATAATGGATTAAAATAGGTATTATCAATTAAGTAAATAGCTAAAACAAAAATAATAGGAATGGTTAATAGAACATAATAAAGCATCTTACTAGCTGCTGTTAAATTTTTAAGTTCTGTTGATAATTTTTTATTATTAAAGAAAGTTTTTTCAACACTTTCAAAAACTTTTACAATATCTCCCCCAGTTTCATTTAAGATTGTTAAAGAGGAAGTTATATATTTTGTATCTGGAAGATTAACCCGGCTTTCAAATCTTTTAAAAACTATATCTAAACTAAGTCCATAAGTAAGGTCAATATACATTTTTTGAAATTCAAGACCTAAAGGTGAATCTAGTTCCGTTGCTACTAATTTAATAGATTGCATAATACTATGACCACTTTTAAATGAATTATTCATAATTGTAATTGCTCTTAATAAATCATTTTCTTTTTCTCGTTCTAAAAGTTTATTTGTTGATAGTAAAAAGACATCAAGAGTATAAAATCCAATTAATAAAGCACTTAAAATTTCGATTAAAGAAATAGTTTCTGTTTTAAAAATTTTTACAATGATAAGAATTAATAAAAAAACGAAACTAAGTAAAACTTTTTTACTAACAAAATCCATTTTATCAATTAATTCTTTATCTTCTTTGCGAATATATTTTTGATATTTTAAAGAATAAGTATTAAATATTTTTATTTTATATAAGAACTTAGAAATTGCTTTTATAAAATTATCAAAAACTAAGAAAAAATCTTCAAAGAAACTTTTTTCTTCTCGTGGTTTGGAAATGGTAAATCGATTTAGCCTCTCTTCAATTTTAATTTTTCTTCTAATTAAACTTAAATAATAGCAAATAAGGGCAATAAGATAAATTAAAACTAAATCTAAAGCAAAGATAAAAATACTATTCATTAGAATCACCAAATAAACTATCAAGTTCTAATATACCTTTGTTTTTTATTTTTTCATAAGTTTTTATTTTTTTATTTACCAGGTAAAATTCTCCATCCACTTCTAAATTTTTAGTTAAACCCGTTTGTTTAAAAGCAAAAATTGGTTTTACATTTATCTCGGTTCCTTTAAAACCATCTACTTCGGAAATATCGGTTATTTTTCTTCTACCATCTGATAATCTGGTTATATTTACAACAATATCAATTGCATTTTCAATGTAATCACGAACGGCTGGAATAGGAATTTCAATTCCACCCATTAAAACCATAGTTTCAAGTCGATTAAGAGCATCAACTGTTCCGTTGGCATGAAGAGTTGTTAAACTACCATCATGACCAGTATTCATAGCTTGTAACATATCAAAAGCTTCGCCACCACGAACCTCACCAACGATAATTCTATCTGGTCGCATTCGAAGTGAATTACGAACTAAATCTCTTATGGTAATTGCACTTTTACTATCATAGTTATCAACTCTTGTTTCTAAGGAAATAACATGACTTTGATTTAATTTTAACTCAGCAGCATCTTCAATTGTAATAATTCTTTCATCATCACTTATAAAACTAGATAAAATATTTAAGATGGTTGTTTTTCCAGAGCCAGTTCCTCCACAAACTAAAATATTTAATTTAGATTTAACACATGATTCTAAAAAAACAGCCATGTTTTTAGTTAAAGTTCCGTTACGAAGTAAATCTTCAATGCTAATCAAATCATCCCGAAATTTTCGAATTGTAAGAACGGGTCCTTTTAATGATAAAGGTGGAATAATAGCATTAATTCTAGACCCATCATGAAGTCTAGCATCAACCATGGGTTTAGATGAATCAATCGTTCTTCCAAGGGGTTGAACAATTTTTTGAATAGTTCTTAAGATATGGTCTGAATTGATAAACGAAATACTTTCATCTTTAACTAATTTTCCATCAATTTCCACATAAATTTCATTAGGAGCATTAACCATAATCTCGGTTACATTTCTATCTTTTAAAAGTTCTGTAATGGGTCCTAACCCATTTATTTCATTATCAATTAAGTTAAAAACATGACTTCTTTTAAAATTAGGTAAATCAATTCCTTCTAGACTACTATCAATTTCCATATTGATATAATCATATAAATTCATATTTTTAGGAATATTATCATCAATTATATTTTGAATTACTCGACTTCTTATTTTATCAAGTAATTCTTTATCTTCAAAAACTTTATAATCACTTTCCGGAATTATTTCTTCTTTTTTGGAGGTATCAACATTAAATTCACTTGAAAAACTTTTTTTAACAACTTCCTTTTTCATAACTCCTCCTTTTATTCTTATTCATCTTTTAATAAATCAGCTGCTATCATTAATAATTTGTTATATTCTTTACTATCTTTTTTATATACCTTTTTACTTAAAATTAAAATTACTCCATCTAAAACGTATTTATCAATTGTTTTTACAAAAAATTCACGACCTAATTTATAATTAATATTTACACCAATAAAATTTCTAATATCATATAATGAAAAATATTTTTCTTCTAAGGAATTAGATTCATTAAGTAAAATTCGAAAATCTTTAAAACCAATATCTGAAACAATTTTTACAAAGGTTTTTGTATTTGCTAAATCAACTGGGTCATTTGACATAATATTTAAAATTGTATCTGAATTATCATAAATAACAATGTTTAAATCTATTAAAACATGAGATGTATCAATTAAAACAACATCGTATTCATGTTTAAACATATTTATGATTTGTTCTATATATTTTAAATTGATTTTAGAAGCTTGTCTTGGGTCTTTAACACTTTTTAAAACATCAATATTTTGATTATACTTTTGAACATAATCTTTTACTTCCAAAAAGCAATTATTTGTAATATCATCAACTACAGTTTGAATAGTTTTTTCTAAATTAAGATTTAAACTTATAGCAATACTTCCTAAATATAAATCAAGGTCCATTATTAAGACTTTTTTTTGAAGTTCACTAAAGGCTCCAGCTAAATTTAGTAAAGTGGTGGTTTTGCCTACTCCTCCTTTTCGAGAAGTTATTGTTATTACTTTTCCCATAGACGCCTCAACAATCAATTAAGTCAAAGCGAGTTCTATAGTCACTCAAAACTTTTTTAGTCTTTTTATCTAATAAGATATAATCTTTATATTTATGTGGTCCTTCAACCATAACTACAATTACTTCCGTATTTTTCTTTAGTTTGGTATTAATCGGATATCTATGGTCAATAAAAACATCATCTAAACCATTTAGTTCACATACAAAGTAATATAAATCATGAGGTTTACAACTTACAACTACACTTTCAAAACATTTTATATCATTTTTTAAATAATTATTTTTTTCTAATTTTGGTATTAAGTAAATAATTATAAATAAGAGAAAAAAACTAATTATTAATAAGTAAAAAAAGCGAAAGTTAAATGTTATTATCATACAGGTTAAAAGTGGTAATATAAGTCCAAAGATATAAAATAAGACTAAAAGTGATAATTTACTTCTAAGTTGCATATTCATTAATATTTCTCTTTCTTCTTTAGTTATTTTCCGCATTTTTTTCATATAATCCCTCTTCTTCTTTTTCTTTTATAATTTTTGATGCTTTAACACATGACGGTTCGCCAAGTATTTTTCCAAGACCTGGAGTTGCAACATCAAGACAACTTTTTAATTCAATTATGGTATTTTCGCCTTCTTTTGAAGAAGTAACCTCAATATCGTATTCTTTATCTTCAATCGTTAAATCATCAATATCAACACTTGCTAATAAACTTTCTAAATGCGTTTTTACAATCGTAAGTCTAGAAATATCGATAAATGCTAATATGATAAGTATTAAAATTGGTAAAATTAAGATAAATTCAACTAAGGCTTGACCTTTTTTATTCTTCATAAATCACCTTTATATAACCCTTGCAATATATCAAAGAAAAAGATACATTGCAAGAAATACATATTATATTTCTTTTTATTATAGTTTAAATTTCAAGTTGATATGGAAAATCAATCGTTCCATCTCCTCCGGTTATTAAAACATTAGGTTTTAAGTAAACAACTGCCCGAACATTATAATCATTTTGATATTCTTCGGTTATTTCATTAACATTTGTAAGTCCAATCTTATCTTTTCCTTGAATAGCAGAAGGAGTAATTAACCAACTACCCTGGTCATTGTTATCCAAAGTTTGATAAAGCCAACTATTTTTAGCAATTTCACTTTCGTTTAAGTTGGTATTCCAATATTCTTTAGAAGTAGAATACCCAATATCACTTGGATACATTAAACCAACTTTTCCAATCCAAGTTCCTTTATTACCTTTGGTAACATTTAAAGTATTATGTTCATTTGTATAAGCTATTATTGGATTAGCAATTTTTTTATTAGCAGTAGTTAAATTACCTAAATAATAGGTTGTATCTTGAAGCATACTTTTAGCTAGATTAGAAAAATATCCTAAATAACCTCGATTATTTAATTCGTCTTTTTCGCTATTTAAATAATATTGAAGTCCAGATTCTGTCCAGTTGGAAACGTTAGTTAAATCAGTTGAGTTATTCCAATAAATATTATTAGAACTTTCTGTTTCTTCCTTTAAAATATAAGTTTTAGAATTAATTTGATAATTAGTTGGAATTTTTTTGCTATCTAAAATTTTATTGCTAACAAGTTTAAGCATTTCTTGGTCATTTTCTTTAAATATTCCAATTATTCGCCAAAGTTCATTATTGAATGTGACATAATTTTTAACATTAACTCCACAGTAACGATATTCGCGAATTTCTCCAGTATCATTATATAATGAGCCATCTAAAGATATGGGAACTAATGATTCGGTGTCTAAATTCTTTTTAATCTCAGCAGTTGCATAAGGTAATTGAGCATTTTCATATAAATCAATAGTCATTTTTCCGTTATAAACATTTGTTTTATTAGTTGAATTTAAAGAACTATCAAGAAAAACTTTTAAAAAGATAGTTTTAGATTTATTAAGTCCTAAATTATAACCTGTATAAATTATATCATTGCTATTTGCTAATATACTAGGTTTTGTATAGGAAACCCCATTATCAAGACTTATAGCATATTTTATATAATTAGTATCTATAGTACTTGTTTTGTCTTTTTCTAATTTAACAACATATTTTTTTATATCTTGACTTCCGGTATTTGTAAAAGTTAAAACCATTGGAATAGCATTTTTCAAGCCTTCTTCATCATTTGAAGAAGCTGTCCCACTTAAACTAATTAAACCTTTTAAAGGGTCATTTACCCTTAATTTTAAATTTCCCGATACAAACTCTGTAACACTGTTATTTTGGTCAAAATTGGTTAATAAAGAATAACTAGTTCCAATAAATAAAGTAATAACTAATAAAACCGCAACTACTAAAATTTGTTTTTGTTTTTGAATAGCCTTATCGGTTATTCCATTTTTCTTTTTCATTATAGGTTCTTCCATATTATCCGCTCCTTATCCTAATAAAATTATATATTAAAAAATTAAAAATTACAAGGTTTTAAAAAACGATATAGAAAAAAATTGTTACAATTCACAGTCAAATAGAATGACATCATCAAAAGCAACGAGATTATTCGTTGTTTTTTGCTTCTTCTTT
>CANQMV010000026.1 GCA_947625085.1 uncultured Bacilli bacterium | reverse complement strand
ACTTATTCTATATTCTTATGACACTTTTCTTAATTTATAGTGTTATTATTTTATGACATTTTTTCATATTATCTACAGAAAAAATCAACAATTTATTCTAATGTATTTTTTTCTATCTTAATATCCTTTAAATAAACTGTTAATTTTTCTTTATTATCACATATAACTAACAATAAATTATTAATATCTTTATAACCCTCTTTTTCAAGTCTTGTTAATAACCATTTCTCATCATGACCAATTAAATTTAAATTATCTTTCATAATATTACCATCAATTACTAAATTTGAAACTAAGCCCGTTTCACTTACCTTTAACTTCATATCACTGGGAGTTACAGGACTATACTTAGCCTTTGGCAAAAAACTTATTTTCCCACTTGGTTCCATTATGGCATAGTTAATTTGAGATATATCAAAATAACCACTTTCTCTTGCATCCTGTAATAAATCATTTATATCAATCTTACATTTTTTTAATTGTTCTTTACTTAACTTTCCATTGCTAATTAAAGTAACAGGAAAACCAGTAAAAAAACGTCTTGCTAAAATACTCTTAGCCGTTATAAAAGAAACTAAAAGTGAAAAAAGTCCATAAACACTCATAGCTACCAAGCCACCTAGAATTGAAATGTCTTTATTAACTGTCATTTCAGCTGCTATATTACCTAAAGAAAGACCAATTATATAATCAAATATATTAAGTTCACTTATTTGTTTTTTACCTAAAGTTTTAATAACCAAAAAAAGATAAATAACCGCGATACTACCCTTAATAATCATCATTATAACATCATCTTGTATCATAATTTTCACCATTATTAAGATACCCCAAATTAAATTTACTATACAAAAAAATAGCTTAGAATATCTAAACTATTTTAAAATTCTTGCAACTTCACTTCTGAAATCAGACTTCAATAAATAATCACTAAAGCCATCTTCAAGAAAATGTTTTTTTATAAATTCAGTATCTTTATCAAGCATTACAACAACTGGTATTTTAAACTTTTTATCTTTTTTCAATTCTCTTAATATTTCTAATGCTCTTTTATCTAACATATCATCAAGAAATATATACTTAAAATTTTCTCCTGTTCTAATTCTATCTAAAACATCATTTCCATAAATTGAATTTTCTACATCAAATCCTCGCTTATTTAAAGAATTAGTTATATTCTTCATAAACTCCATATCATTAGAGGCTACTAAAATTGTATCTTGATTTAAATATTTATTAAAAACATCATCATCATCTTTTTCTATTTTTTGGTCTATAACAATTTTTATCTCTGTACCTTTATTTTCTTCACTTCTAATAGCAAAATAACCACCTAATTTTGTAACAATCTTTTTAATAGTATTGATATCAACATTTTTAGTTTCTAGTCTATTTAATTCTTCATCATTTAAAGGTTCATCAATCATAATTAAATCATTTACTTTATCAATTGACATACCTTTTCCTGAATCATAAACAGTTAAAACCAAACGACACATATCATATTTAACGATTACATTAACTGTTAATTCTACAAAACCACTATCTGTATATTTAATAGCATTATCTAAAAGGGAATTTATAACTTGTTCCAATAATTTAGAATCACCATATAAGTACTTAGGAATACTTTTGCTTAATATAAATCGTAAGTCAACTCCTGATTTAACTTCTTTTTCTTTAAAAATTCTAATTTTTTCAAGTAAATTAATTAAACTATACTTATTAGAAATAACCTTAATATTAGCATTAGTTAAAGTTGAAATATCCATAATATTAGAAATCAAAAAGGATAATAAATGAGCATCATTATTGATAATAGTTAATCTTTCTTCCATATTTTCTTTAGTGTTTGAGTCAAGTGATTTATTAGATAAATTTTCAATATTATTAATTGGCTTTTTTAATTGAGTAGATGCTAAGAATAAAAAGTTTGATTTTTCTTCATTAGTCTCAGATACTAATAACCTATTTTTATTAAGTTCATTAATAATTTTCATATCAGGATTTTCAATTGTAAAAAACATTAATAGAACCATAAAAGAGTGTCCTGTTGTTGATATTAAAATTGACCTATCATATGATTGAATTAACAACACTAAAGTTAAAACAATAATACAAGCAATAACTGAGATATATTTCTTTTGTTTTAAATTTTTTATATTTACTATACATTTAATAAACCAAAATGATACCATGATAAAACAAAATATTATCAAAGCATCTGTAATAGGTCCATAAGTATAAGCAAGTCTTCCTTCATTAAATATCTTAATAGGTAAGAATAAAAGTAAAATAGCTCCTAATAATCCAAAAATAATAGAATTTCTTTTTACTTTTTGGTAATACTTCTTTACCGTTTCATCATTCTTATCATAGTTTTTATATGAAACCATAAAAACGTAAGAATTAAAAATATTAGCCCAAATAAATATATAGACAACATAGAGTTTTAAAATAGCAATGGATAAGAAATAATAAGTATCAACCATATCAACTGCAAAATAACAAAGTATTTCTAATACAAGTCCTATTATGTTAACAATAACTAGCCATTTATAAATACTATTTTCTATGGATTTAATACGTGGTTTTAAGAAATAAACAGTTGCAATCAAAGACATAAAGACTAAACTACATATTGGAAATGCCATAAAAGTTTTCATATTTTCACTCCTTTTTTTCTTTTTATAAAGATTTTACTTTACTTTTTTGTTCAAAATAAATAGTTAACTCATTTTCTGGAATTGTAAAGATTGAAGGTGTATTCAAGTCATCAAGTAAATCTAATTGCCATAAGAATTTATCGTCCATTTTATAGTAACCACATCTATCTGTTTTTGGTAGGCTTAAGTAATCTCTCTTACCTGTTATTTCATTGGTCCTAAAGTTATCAATAAATCTCGTTCCTAATAAATATTCAATTCCTGGAACTTTTAAACTTCGCATATAATTTAAAAACTCTGGTAGTCTTGTCTGCCATTCTTCATTTAAAACAACAATAGCAGCAGGATATTCATTGCCATTAATTTCAAATTTAATAACCTCAGCTTCATTAACTCCTGGATGATTTAATATAGCTTCTTCAATATCAAACATAGCATAACTCTTGCCATTATTTTTAAAGAAATCGGTTCCTCGTCCAAAAACTCTAACTGAGCCATCATCATACATAATAGCCGAATCTCCAGAATGAACCCAGCCATCTTTCGTAAATAGTTCTTTATTTTTCTCTTCATCTAAATAGCCAGGTAACTTTTTAGGATATAAAGTTTCCAAAATTCCTCTTTGATTTTTTCCTAATATTTCTCTTGTTTCATCATCAACTACACGGTACTTCATACCAGGAACAGGATAAATACTTACATCATCATCACGTTCAGGATTCATTTTAGAAATACCTGTCATTGAAAACATTTCTGTTTGACCATAACCATTGATAATTTCTTTAACCCCAAGTCGTCGAGCCTCACTTCTTGCTCTTTCAAGCCAAGCAGGTGTTACAGCCTCTCCTCCAATATAGATATATTTTACATGACTTAAAGCATTATCTGGTAACTTAGAATCAAATAACGTTGCAACATGACTAGGAGCAACAACACAAACAACAGCTTTTGAATCTTGTAAATCTTTAGCAAAAGCATATTTATCATATTTTGGTTTATAGTTATTAGTCATACCATTGATAAGTCCAGCATAGATACTGTTACTTGCACCTGTTCCATAGAAAATTGGAATAAAAATTGTATTAACTTCTCCAGGATTTAAATCAAAATATTCGGTATTATAAATTTCTCCTAAAGTAATAAATTCATCTCCATAAGCCCTAACCGTTTTAGGTGTTTGACTAGTTGTTGCACCAGTTAAAAAATGAGCAACAATTTGGTCTTCTCTATAAGGAAATTTAGTATCTTCTTTAATTTTACTTCCAACTTTAGCAAAATCTTTTAAACGAATTAATTCTAAACCTTGAGGAATACTTTTTCCGCTTCGAACATAAGCATCAATAAAATCAACTTTTGGTATTTGTCCTGTTGTTTTAGCAATTACTTTAGCAACTGGATTCATATAATCAGCAATAGTTGTTACAATTATATTTTTAACACCAGCCTTAGCCAAGTTATTAATTAAATCTTCATTTAAAAATAAATCTAAAGCAAAAACGGTTTTAGCATTACTTTCTTTAACATATCTTTCTGTAAATGTCTGTAAAAAGCCTTGACCAATAGGACATGCAATCTTATTAGCATCCATTGCTCCAAAGAAAGCATTTACAGAAGAAATAGTAGATGGAGATGCAATTAAAATACCATTTTCTCCTTTCCCTTCCAAACTTAAAAATGCTTTTTTATAATCATTAAACATTTTAAAGGTTTCATCATAAGTATAATTACTACCAAAGTACTGACCAGCTACAACTTTCCCATTATCTTTATTCTTTTCTTTTAAATAGTCAACTACTCTCATTTGAGGGCCATCAAGTTTAATATCTTCCATAATTTCCTCCTATACTTTCATTATAAATAAAAGCCAAAAAATATTCAATAAAAAAGACAATAATTTTACTTATTATCTTTTCTTAAATTATTATCTTATAACTAACTGGTTATCTCGGAAATCAAAGTTTATTGTTTCTCCATAACTAATTTCCCCACTTATAAGTGCATTAGCAAGTAATACTTCAAGAGTTCTTGAAACAGCTCTCTTTAATGGTCTTGCTCCATAATTGACATCATAACCTATTTCAATTAAATAATCTTTTGCTTCTTTCGTTAAATTTAATTTTATATTTTTATCACTTAATCTATCTTCAATTTCTTTAACGATTTTATCTAATATTTGATAAATAACGTCTTTTTCTAGTGGTTTAAAAATAATTACTTCATCAATTCGATTAATAAATTCTGGTCGAAAAGTATTTTCAAGTTCCATAATTACTTTATCATTTTCATGATTTAAAGCATATTCACTTCCTAAATTACTTGTCATGATAATAATGGTATTTTTAAAATCAACAGTTCTACCATTAGAATCTGTAATTCTTCCATCATCTAAAATTTGTAATAAAAGATTTAAAACTTCTGGATGAGCTTTTTCGATTTCATCAAATAACACAATACTATAAGGATTTCTTCTTACAGCTTCTGTTAACTCTCCACCTTCTTCATAACCAACATATCCAGGAGGAGAACCAATAAGTCTTGAAACACTAAACTTTTCCATATACTCACTCATATCAATTCGAACCATATGACTCTTATCATCAAAAAGTTCATAAGCAAGAGTTTTCGCAACTTCTGTTTTACCAACTCCTGTTGGACCTAAGAAAATAAAGGAACCAATTGGTCTATTAGGGTCTTTTATTCCACTTCTGCTTTTTAAAATACATTCCGATACTAATTTTAAAGCCTCATCTTGACCCATAATATTCTTTTTCATATTATCGTATAATCCAAGTAGTTTTTCTTTTTCACTACTTACTAATTTTGTTAAAGGAATATTAGTAAGTTTAGAAATAACATAAGCAATATCTTCTTCATTAACTGTATCACTCAAAATTCGATTTTTCTCTAAATTATTTAATTCTGAAAGTTCTTTTTCAAGTCTTGGAATTTCTCCATGACGAAATCTTGCTGCCGTTTCTAAATCATATTTATTTTCAGCTGTTTGAAGTGTAAATTTTGCATTTTCAAGTTCTTGTTTCTTAGCCTTAATTTTATCATTAATTTCTTTTTCTCGGTTCCAATCTTCTTTAAGTTTAACTTCTTCTTTTTTTAAATTAACAAGTTCATGTTCAATTTCATCAAGACGATTTTTAGATAATTCATCTTTTTCTTTTTTGATTGCTTGCTTTTCGATTTCTAATGATAATATTTTACGGGTTACTGTATCAAGTTCTAAAGGGACTGAATCCATTTGCACTCTAATAGTTGCACAGGCTTCATCAACAAGGTCAATCGCTTTATCTGGTAAAAATCTATCTGTTATATACCGATTAGATAAAGTTGCTGCGGCAATTAAGGCTTTATCAGTAATTGATACCCCATGATGAATTTCAAATCGTTCTTTTAAACCTCTTAAAATCGTAATCGTATCAGCTACTGTTGGTTCTGAAACTTTTATTTTTTGAAAACGTCTTTCAAGCGCTCCATCTTTTTCAATATATTTTCGATATTCATTTAAAGTTGTTGCCCCAATTACATGAATTTCACCTCGAGCAAGAAGTGGTTTTAAAATATTGGAAGTATCCATAGCCCCTTCGGCTCCATTACCAACAATCATATGTATTTCATCAATAAACATGATGATGTTACCTTCACTTTTCTTAATTTCATTTAAAACATTTTTAAGTCGTTCTTCAAATTCACCACGATACTTAGCCCCAGCAATTAAACTTGCTAAATCTAATTCCCAAACTTTTTTATCTTTTAAACTATTTGGGACATCTCCAGCAATAATCCTATTAGCAAGTCCTTCAACGATTGCTGTTTTTCCAACTCCTGGTTCACCAATTAAAACGGGATTATTTTTAGTTTTTCTTGACAAAATTCTAGTAATTCCTCGAATTTCTTCATCACGACCTATAACCGGGTCAATTTTCCCATTTTTCGCATCAAGTGTAATATCCCGACCATATTTTTCTAAAACATTTTCTTCTTCTTGATTATTATTAGGATACATAAACATCTCCCCTTTCTAAAATAATATGACCTAATTTCATATTTCAATACCTATTATAATCATTTTTTAGCACTTGTCAAGCAAGAGTGCTAATTATTATTAAAAATAAAAAGTTAATTACAACTTTTATTTTTCTTTAATAATTTTAATTTATTAACTCTCTCAACTTCCAAACACTCCTCTCTAATTTGTTCAATTTCCGTCATTAATCTAACTAGTTCATCTTTTTTTCGATAACCTAAAGCATTAGAAAAACTATAATTATACAAAAATTTATGAAGAATGATTAAAAAATCATAATCAAAGTATTCTAAAGATATTAATTTTTTAATATTTTCATAGGTTTTATACTTAGATATAAGTTTAACAATTTTAACAAATTCTAATAATAAATCTAATGGTATTTTGTACTGTCCACTCCATTCATAATAAATTTTTAATTTATAAATTAACGTTTCTAACATCATCAATTTATCATAATCACGAGCACTTTTTACTTTACCTAAATATTCATAAAATTCTTTTTTATATTTTTCTTCGAAGTGTATAGTATCAATTGCAACAATTGGGATATTAAAGTAATTAGCCCATTTTACTTGATAAGAGTTTTCTGAAAGCAGAGGAATATCTTTTTTTCTTATAAAAATGCAAATTGGATACTTAGCTTGTTGATTAGGTAAAAATCTTCGTACAGCAATCTCATTATATTTGGAACTTTTCATTCCTATTTCTAATTCCATTCCTTTACCAATTATATATTCAAGGGGATTATAACTTTCGGTTTTAGATACTAAGGTTGGAGTATAAGAATCTTCTTTGGATATTGAATAAACTTCTCCTGATGAAATATTACTAAATCCTAATACTAATTGGTTTAGGGTAAATGATGCAAGAGTTGCTGAAAAAATATTTAAATGATTATTACTAACTTTACTTAAGGAAATAAGGGCTGAACCTATATTATTAAGACCCCATTTACTAGGTTCATTTTTTAAATCTAATTTTTCTTCTAAATGAATATTTTCTCTTAAAACTACATGAACTAAAGCTTCAAAATCTTGATTTAAATTATAAATTTTTATTTTTGAAGAGGAAATTAAAACTTCTTGATATTCTAAATTAGCTAATTTTTCTTCATCTAAAATATTTTCAAAAAGGGATTTTATTTCTAAATTAACTAAGTAATTATTGATATTTTTATTTAACTCTTGATAATGATACCTTTTAATAAAAATTTTAAATATTTTCTTTAAGTAATCTAAATCAGTTACTTCTTTAATTAACCTTGTAAATTCATAACAAGTTTTTAAATAATCATCATCTATTTTTTTATAATCTAATTTTAATAAATTTAAACTGTAAGGAAATATTTGAAAATAAAAATTTTGAAGTTTTTCTAATTCTTTACAATTTTCAATATAATCAATAATTTGGTTTTCTAAATTATCACGATTTTTTGAATAATCTCGATAAATTGTTAAAGTATTTATACTTGATTTCATATAATCATTCCTTTAATTAAAAACAATAGTTAGTTATTATATACTTTTTAAATTAATTTGCCAAGAGAAAGATTTCTAAACATGAAAAGATTTTGAAGATGAAAATATAGATAGAAGAGAAGATATTTTTTATAGGAAGAAAGGTATCATAACTTGTTAGTACTTTATTATATATTTTATCTTTTTTAATTTTTTTAAGAATTTTTGATTTAATTTGCAAGATAATATATCTAAATAATGTATCCTATTACATAAAAAAACTGTTAGAAATGAAACTGGCTCTTCCGAAAGTTCCCGGAAGAACCATTAATTCTAGTCAGTTTTTATACTTTTAAATATTTACGAACAGCTCGACTACTTCCAAGCATTCCAACTAAAATACCAATGCCAATGACAATAAGGGCTGCTATATAAATAAATGGCTCTGGTCTTACAAGTTTAATTAAATTAGTAAGTAATTTACCACCAAAATAATTATATAATGCATTATAACCATATATCATAATTGCAACGGGAATAATTGAACCAATAAAACCTAAAATCATTCCTTCCACAACAAAGGGAAGTTTGATAGCAAAGTTACTTGCTCCAACTAATCGCATAATAGATATTTCTCTTTTTCGAGAAAAAATTGTAAGTTTAATAGTATTAACAATTAAAAACATCGTCATTAAAACAAGGGCTAAAACTGCAACGATTGAGGCTCGTTCAGCAACTTTAAAAACTACTACTAATTGGTCAACCATTCCTTCTCCATATTTTACAGTATCTATTGATGATAAATTATTAATAGCTGTTGCGGTTTCTGCAATTTTTTCAATATCTTCTACTTTTATTAAAAATGTATGCTGCAAAGGATTTTCTTCATCATCCCAATTTTTCATAGCATTTTCAAAAGCTTCGTCTTCTTTCATCATTTCTTGTTTTATTTCTACTTTACTTTTGAAAGTAACACTTGAAACATTACTAATATCTTCAATATCAAGTTTTAATTTTTCAACATCAAAATCAAGAGCATCATTGGAAACAAAGGCAACAATTGTTAAATCCTTTTGTAATTCTGCAGCAAAATTTTCAACATTATAACTAACAATAATAGAAATGGCAACAATTACAAGAGTTACTATAATACAAGAAATACTCGCAAGTGATAATGAAAAATTTCGACCAACACTTTTAATAGCATCTCGAATGCTTCTAAATACAATTCTAAAGAATCTCATCTATGTATTCACCCTCCTTATAATCTTTGTATAAATGTCCTTCTTTAAGGGCTATTACATGTTTTTTCTTTTTATCAACAATCGTTTTATCATGAGTTACCATAATAACAGTAGTACCTTCTTTTTTATTAATTTCATCAAGTAAATCAACAATTTCCATACTCATAGCTGGGTCAAGATTTCCAGTTGGTTCATCACAAATTAAAAGTTTAGGCTCATTGGCTATAGCTCTAGCAATTGCTACTCTTTGTTGTTCCCCACCAGATAAATTTTCTGGATAATCTCTTAATTTACTTTTCAAACCAACCATTTCAATTGCTTTTAAAACTTTAGGTCTAATATCTTTTCTTCTAATTCCAATTGCTTCAAGGGCAAAAGCCACATTTTCATAAACATTAGATTTTGGTAGTAACCGATAATCTTGAAAAACAATTCCAAGTTTTCTTCTTAATTTATAAACATTAGAATTTCTTAATTTATTAACTTTTAAGCCTCCTAAAATTATTTCCCCTCTAGTTGGTTTTTCTTCTCGATAAAGCATTTTAATTAAGGTACTTTTTCCACTTCCAGAACCACCTATAATAAAACAAAAATCGCCTTTTTCAATGCTTAAATTTAAATCATATATAGCAACAACACCATTTTTGTATTGTTTTGTAACACCATTAAACCTTATAAATTCCATTTTTCACCGCCTATTTTTATTAATACACAATCATTATAACATATTTTTTTTACTGTTTAACAAAAATATGTTAAATTAATTTTTTTTAAGTTAATTTTTTATTAATATTTAATTATTTTGTCATAAAAAAAGTTTTCAGTAATTAATTTGAAAACTTATATTTTATTTTCCATTATTAATATTATTTGGAATAACTGGTTTTAGTTCTGGAATTGGAGTATTAGGTATTTGCGTATTAATCTGATTATTAACTTGGTTATTAACTTGAGTATTAACTTGGTTATTAACCTGATTATTAACTTGCTTACTTAATTGATTGTTAAATTGATTATTAACTTGATTATTTAATTGATTGTTAATTGGTATTCCTCCAACTGCTTGATTATTAATTGGCGTAGGATTTGCTACTGGTTGGTTAGAAACTGGAACTTTTGGATTAGAATTTACTACAGTTACTTTTTGAGGAGTAGGTTGATTAACATTAACAGTAGTATTTAAAGCTTTAGGCGATGTTTGAACTTTCTCCTTTTTATCTTTTTTATCCCGTTTAAATAATTTTTTAGACTTTTTACTAGTATCCTCTACTTTATTTGCAACCGCGGAAACTGCTCCTGAAGTTTTTAATTTAAATTCAACTTTAGCATATTTTTGTTTAAATAAGTAGCCAACAATTGCAAAAAGTAAAACAAAGCAAATAAAAGAATATATAAAGTAATGTGTTCCACTTAAATAATCACGAATAAAATACAAAAATTCATCCATAATAACCTCCAATTAACTAAGACTTTTTAACTTTTTTTAGCAAAATAAGAAGCGGTTCTTACCATTTGATATGAGTATCCCATTTCATTATCATACCAAGCAATTATTTTAACAAGTTCACCTTCATTTGTTTTTAAAACATCAGTTGATAAAGCGTCAACAACGGCACCATAACTAGTTCCAATAACATCACTTGAGACAATTGGGTCATCAGTAATTTTTATAGTTTCATTTTGATTTTTCTTAAATAATTCATTTATTTCTTGAGCAGTAGTTTCTTTTTTTAATTTTAAAACTAAATCAACAACGGAACCAGTTGGAACCGGAACTCGCATAGCCATTCCTTTCATTTTACCTTTTAAACTTGGAATAACTTCCCCAATTGCTTCGGCTGCTCCGGTTGAAGTTGGAACAATATTAGCAGCACATGCCCGTCCACGCCTAGCCTCTATTCCTTTTTTATGAGCAACATCAAGGGTTACTTGGTCATTGGTATAAGCATGAACGGTAGTCATATAACCTGCTTCAATTCCATATTCTTTTTCTATAATATTTAAAACTGGTGCTAAACAGTTAGTTGTACAACTTGCTGCGGAAACAACTTCTTCTAAACCAGTTAAAATCTCATTATTTACATTATAAACAACCGTTTTAACATCACCTTTACATGGGGCTGAAACTAAAACATGCTTACAACCAGCTTCAATATGAGCTTTAGCTTTGTCATAACTAGTAAAATGTCCTGTGCATTCAAATACTAATTCAACTCCTAACTCCTTCCAAGGTAATAAATTAGGTTCTTTTAAAGCATAAACTCTTATTTTTTTAGAACCAACATAAATGTTTTCATCATCATAACTTATTTCATCAATTCGATAATTACGATGATTAGTATCATATTTTAATAAATAAGCAAGTTGTTTAGGGTCAGTTAAATCATTAATCGCCACCACTTCTAAATCAGGATATTCTTCTTCCATTATCCTATAAACTAATCTTCCTATTCTTCCAAAACCATTAATTGCAACTTTCATTCTATCATTCCTTTCTTTATTTAAAATAACTTCCACCAATAAATTCTCTTATAATTGAATCATTTGGAACTTCATCACTTGGAACTGGTAAAAAGATATCTAAAAGCCTAATTAATCGTTTAGCCTCTTCATAAAATTCGGTATCTCTTTTTACAGTATATAAAAGTGGTAAAGCATAAACTTTTAAAACCGGAAATTCATATACTAAACCAGTATTTAAAGTAATATCCGCCTCATCCTGATAAGGGAAAATATATTTTTCTTCCCCAGCTCGAACACTACTCCATAATTCTAAAGTTTCAGCTGGCTTATATCCTCTTGTATAATAATCTCTAATTAATCTTCTAACTAACCTATTATCGGTTGTTGATAAGCGATTATCCTTATCAATATTAATTTCTGTTAAAGCTGATAGGTATATTTTAATCTTTCGATTATTATCAATATTTGGTAAAATATTAGAATTTAAACAATGAATTCCTTCAATTAATAATATTTCTTTATCTTGTAATATCATTTCTTGTTTATATTCTTTTTTACCAGTTACAAAGTTAAATGTTGGTAAAAGTACTTTTTCACCCTTTAATAGTTTATCCATAGTTTCATTAAATAAACGTAAATCAATTGCTTCTAAACATTCAAAATCATATTCACCATCTTCAGTTTTAGGTGTATCTTCACGTTCTACAAAGAAATTATCCATTGATAACATTTTAGGTTCTAAGCCAAAACTTTTTAAATACATAGCTAATTTTTTAGTAGTTGTAGTTTTACCACTTGATGATGGTCCAGCTATTAAAACTATTTTTACTTTTTTATCATTAGCAATTTTTTTACCAATAGTTAATAATTTATTACTATATAAAGTTTCTGTAACTTTAATCAAATCACCAATTTTTCCTGATGTTATAATATTATTTAAATCTACTGACGTTTCTAAATTCATAAGCCTACACATATCTTTAGAATCATTAAAGACTTCAAATAATTTAGAATGATGTTTATATTTAGGTATTTCACCATTACTATATAAAGTTGGATATCTTAGAATAAAACCTTCTTCATTTAAATAGGTTAATTTGAATTCATTTAAACATGATGTTTCAGTAGGCATTAAACTAAACATATAATTATAACTATTACCCATTCTATATAAATTGACATAAGTATTAGTCATATATTCTAAAAGACCAGCTTTTTTTACATCACCTATTTCATTAAAATAAGAAATAGCATCTTCTCTTAAAATGGTAACTTTATGAATTTTTAAATTATCTCGAACAACTTCATTCATTTTAGATTCAAGATTTACAACCATTTCTCTTGTTAAATTACAAGTTGCTTCAATATATAATCCTTTATCTGCAGAGTGTCTTGTTAATAAATAACCTTTTTTATGATATAATTCTTGAAAACAATAATTAGTTAAATAAACTAATCCATTTAAATAAACCCGATTAGCAAAACTTTCAGTTAAATCAAAAAATTCAATATGACATGGCTTAGTAATAACATCGTTTAATTCATGATATTCAGAATCTACTTTGGCAATAATGATTTTATGTTCAAATAATTCATCATACATTTTACTAAGTTCAAGAAGGGTTATTCCCCGTTTTACGACCGTCTCTTTATCAAAAACCCACACTTTTATACTTTCTAACATATATCCTCCAACTATAATTATAATAATAGTATATCATGTTTTTTCTATTTTTGGCTTTTTATTTTTATCAATTTACATAAGTTAGTCAAGAAAATAAATTTCTTATTTAAATTTTGTATATTTATCTTTATTTTTACATATTCTAAATACAGGTGACTAACTATTAAAAGTCAAGAGATTTTTGATAGAAAGTTATAAAAGGAAAAGAATCCCATGCCAAAAAGATT
>CANQMV010000025.1 GCA_947625085.1 uncultured Bacilli bacterium | reverse complement strand
CTATTATTGTAAAAACGGCAAGTAAGATAATTATTTTCTTTTGATTTCTTATATTCATAAAATCCTTCTTTCTTTTTAATTTAAAAAAACACCTAAAAACTTGGTAAATTTTCTTACCAATTTTTTAAGTGTTATTCTCTTAAGTTTCTAGGATTTACTTGATATTTAAGTACTATACCCCCCCCTAGGTTGACAAATTGTCAACTTTTTTAATTTGAAAATTTACATCTATTTTGAACATAAAATCACTTCCTATTTTCTATAAAAATATCATATCACAGATTTAAAAATAAAGATAGAGATTTTTAATTTAATTCATTAAAAAAGTAGTTTTTTTTACTACTTTCTAAATCGTTATTCTTAAGAAAAATTCTTTTTTAATTCCAAAAACAATTTAACTAACAATAACACTACCATTATAATTCAACTCCCCTGAATAAGTATCACTTATCCATATCTTTAAATCGATATTTTTACTCTCTAAACTTTTTAAATTTTCTATATAAATTACTCCATCCATATTTAAAGAATGAATTCCTTGATTATTAATTGAATACTTTATATAATTATTATTTATTTTATTATTAAGAACATTAGAAGCAACTATTATTTTAACTTCTTTATTATCTTCTTCTTCATTTTTAATATCAAAATTATAAGACTTTAAAGATTGACTATTTTTATCACTTACTTGTTCTAGATTTTCTATATTAATAACTTCTTGAACTTTAATATTTAAATAATCATGATACAAAGTAAAATCTTTATTAATATACATATAAGTTGAAACAATTAAAAACAAAGTAGTTGTAATAATAGATATAACATGCCTAATAATAATTCTTTTAAGCATAACCATTCCCCCAAATTTATGTGCATATTATACCAAAAAATCAAAAAAATGTCAAATTTCGTAAATTAAAAGTTATTAATATTAATTCATATCAATAACTATTTTAGCATGGTCTTTAATATCTAAATGATGATATTTAACATTACATTTTGTAAATAACATTTTACTAGCCTTAACGGAATCAGTTTCATTATATTTATCTGATAAATAAATTACTTCTTTAATCCCTGCTTGAATAATAAGTTTTGCACATTCATTACAAGGAAATAAATCAACATAAATTTTGGCATTTTCCAAATCTTTACGACTTCCTCGGTAATTTAAAATAGCATTAAGTTCAGCATGACATACAAAAGGATACTTAGTTTCTAATACTTCTCCTTCCCTAGCCCAAGGAAAAATACTATCAGAAAAACCATTAGGAGCTCCATTATAACCAATTGATAAAATTCGATTACTAGAATCTACTATACAAGCTCCAACTTGTGTATTTGGGTCTTTACTCCTAAGGGCTGATAATTTAGCAATTGCCATAAAATATTCATCCCAAGTTAAATAACTATCTCTCGCTTTCGTTTTCATATAAATCTCCTATTAATAATTTTTGATTATTTTCTTTTATATAAACATCAACTATAGTATTTGGTTTTAAATTATCTCTTACTAATACTTTTAAATAATTTCCAGTATGACCAATTGATGAGCCATCTTTATTTTCTTCAATCAACACCTCAACTTTTTTATTTAAAAACTTATTTAAGTAATTATTTTCAAGTTCAGAATTTAAATCTAATAATCTTTTAACTCTCTCTTTCTTAATAGACTCTGAAACTTGATTATCCATCTCACTTGCTTTGGTTCCTTCTCTTTTAGAATAAGGAAAAACATGAATTTTACTAAATTCCATCTTTTTAGCAAAAGCTAACGTTTCCTGAAATAATTCTTCTGTTTCATAAGGAAAACCTACTATAATATCAGTTGAAATACTAATATCAGGTCTAATTTTTCTTATTTCTTTAATTTTATTTTCAAAATAATCGGTTAAGTATTTTCGATTCATTAATTTTAAAATCGTATCACTTCCAGATTGAAGTGGCACATGTAAATGGGAAACAATAGTTGGATATTTTTTTAAAACTTCCATAAATTCATCGTTTAATTCCGTTATTTCAATTGAAGAAATTCTTAATCTCTTTAAACCTTCAATTTTCATTATTTCTTTTAAAAGACTTGGAAAAGATGTATTTAAATCACTTCCATAATGACCAGTATGAATTCCCGTTAAAACAATTTCTTGATAAGAATTTTTAACTAAAGTTTTAATTTCCTCAATAACAGTATCAACCTGTTTACTTCTTTGCCGACCTCTAGTATATGGAATTATACAATAAGAACAAAAGTTTTCACAACCATCTTGAATTTTAACAAAAGCTCTTGTATGATTTTCCATATTTTCAATAAACATATCTTCAAATTCTTTATCAAAATCTTTATATAATTTTTTTTGGTTTTCCCTAGTTTTTATATATTCTTCAACTAATTCAACAACCCTCGATTTATCTTTATTACCAATTATTATACTTACTTTATCATTTTGATAATCTTTATGGGCTTCAATCATACATCCCATAACAACAATAACTGCCCCTTCATTTTCTCTTATAATTTTATTAATCACTTTTCGACTTTTACTATCACTTGTATTAGTAACACTACAAGTATTAATAATATAAATATCACTTTTAGAATCCGTTATTTCATAACCCTTCTTCTTAAAAAGTGATAAAATATATTCTGATTCATAAGCGTTTACTTTACAACCTAAGGTTACTGCTTTTACTTTCATATTCTATCCTTCTTCATTACTTTATTAATACTTTTAACATTTAAATTTTCTTTTAATTTTAAAGTAAAGATATTGATTAAATTTCTTTTAAGTTCAAAATCACTAGGTAAATCAACTTTTAAAATATCTTTAAACATAATTAATATTTTAAGTAAATTTACATTTAAATAAGAAGCTAAAACTTCAATTGGAATATTACCTACTAATTTATATTTTTTAGAATTAACATCAAGATAAAAAACATCTTTTAAATCTTTTAACTTCGTTTCAATATAAGGGGCGTCATTAAAAAAGAAATAATTTTTTAAAAATTGTAATATAAAATCGGCAGTTAATTTATCACCAAGTAACAAGTAACTGCTGGCTATTAATTCATCATATGTAAACATAATTCCTCCAAGCAATAGTATTATAAGAGAAAAAGAAAGAAAAATCAATCAAGATTCTTCTTTAACTCATTTAAAATATTTAAAAACTTATTAGTCTTTCTAATTTCTTTTTCAAGTTTTTCTAAATTAGCTGTATTTTCAAGTTGAATTTCTGAAAGACTTTCGGTTTCACTTGGTGATACATTATATAAATAAGTTTGATTAAAACTTTCAAGTTCCTTTAGTTCAGGCTTTTCAATTTTAGAAGTTTGATTATTAAACATTTGAAAAACTTCATTTATAGAAATTGGTTCATTACCATCATCATCATAACTTACTGTTTCCGAATTTATATCATTATTATTAACTAAATCTTGATAACTTATAATAGCATTTTCTTCTTCAATTGCTTCTAAATTAGTAATAGTATCTTCTAAACTTAATGAATGTTCTAATTCTTCTTCAATTTTAGCTAATTCTAATTGAGCAGTCTCTTGCCTTGTAAGCCCTTCATCAGTTTCAATTTTAGTAATATTAACATCATCTAAATCATCTTCTAAGTTTTCAATTTCGCGAAAAGCTATTTTATTAGAAAGAAAATCTGTTTCTTTTTTAGGTTCTTCTTCCAATTCATTAGAAAGGTCTTCAATATAAATATCTTCTTTTGGAGAAGTTGCAATTTTTTCAGGATTTATTTCTTGAATTTCTAAATATTCAATTTCTAAATCGTCGTTTTTAGTTGTATCATCTAAAGTTGCAACTTCAGGCTGTAAATTTTCTTGAAACTGATTAGAAGTATCTATTTCATTATCTTCATCTATTTGATTATCTATTTTTAAAAGTCGTTTTTCTCTTTTATTACTAATTATTTCACTTATTGATAATACTAGAATAATAAAAACTAAAATTCCGATTACACTTCCCATAATTAATAATTCAAATTCTGTGAATAATTCCACAAAAATCACCTCTCAAATTCATAATTTATCATACTAAGTGTAGCAAGAGATGCCGTTTCTGTTCGTAAGACAAGTTTACCTAAAGAAGTACTTATAAAACCATTTTTGATTAAATACTCTTCTTCGTCTTTCTTGAATCCTCCTTCGGGACCTATTACTATAATAATAGTATCACATTCTTTATGATTTTGCAAAACATTTTTTAGAGTTTTTGTCATTTCATTAACTGTAAGTAAAATTTTTAAATCATAATCTAACTTCACAATCTCTTCAATAGTTGCTATATTTAATACTTGAGGAATAAGATTACGTTTGGATTGACGAGATGCATCCCTTACAATTTTTTGCCATCTTTCATTCTTTTTAGAAAAATCACTTGGTTTAATTTTAATAATACTATTTCTAGTTTCTAAAGGAATAAATGAATAAGCCCCAAGTTCTACTCCCTTTTGTAAGATTAAATCCATTTTTGATTCTTTAACTAAACTTTGACAAATAGTGACTTTTTTCTCTAATTCATTATATGATACATCTTCTGATATTATTAATGCTTTAACTGGAGCTAATTCGATTATCTTAGCTTTATAAAGTTTAGAATCAGAAACAATCTCAATAATACTTCCTATTTTCATTCGCATAACTTTTGTTATATGATAAGTATCTTCTAAACTTAAAGTAAATTTATTATTTTCTAAATTAGTACAAAAATAACGTTGCATAAACTATCCTCTCTTAAATAATATATAATATATTTAATTATAACATTTTTAGGTAAAAATTAATCATAAATTTAAAACTTAATGAAGAAAAACCCTTATTTTATTTGACTTTCCACAAATATTATGTTAAAGTTAATAAGCGAGATGTTAAAAAAATTAAAAAAGGAGTGAAATTATGGCAATCAAAGCAACTAGTAAAAAGCCAATGTTTGGTAATCGTCGTAGCCATGCTTTAAATGCTACAAGACATGTGCAAAAATTAAATATGCAAAATGTTACATTAGAAGATGGTACTAAAATTAAAGTTACTACTCGTGAGGCAAAAAAATATAGAAAAGATATGAAAGAAAAAGAAGATACAAAAGTTTCAGAATAATCTTCTTTTTTTTTATTTAAAACATAATATTAACTGATAGTTATGAAAAAAATGTTTAATGTTACCTTGACCATTTTACTTATTTATTTTAGTTTTTACTATACCAATATGGTATCTGATTATATAAAAAACAAAGACCCTTTAATGCTTAAAATTAAATCTGTTGAAAAAAAATATTATGAAGAAGCAATTAATGCTAAAATTAATAATACTACAATTATTCCTGGAATAAGTGGAAAAATGATAAATACTAAAGAAAGTTATTCTAAAATGAAAAAAGTTGGTAACTTTTTAGAAAATTTACTAGTTTTTGATTATATAAAACCAACTATTTCCATTGATAATAACTTAGATAAATTAATTATTAAAGGAAATCCTAAAAAGAAAAATGTTAGTATTCTAGTTAAGGTTAATGATATAAATATCTTAAAAAAAATACTTGAAAATAAGAAATCTCTAAACCTTAATTTTATTTTAGAAGATAAATTTATTAGTAATAACTTTGATTATCTAAAAACTATTAACAATAATATTGTAATAAATATTAATAATTCTAATTCGAAATTAGTAGATTATTGTTATACATATGAAATTCAAAAAGGAAATTTATGTGAAGATGAATTTTTAAAAACCGTTAAACCAACTTTAATAACTCATGATTATTATTATAATACTTTAAAAGAGATTGAAAATGGTAGTATCTTGGCTTATCAATTATTAAATGAAAAAAGTATCAGTGAATTTAATATTTTATTAACGAAAATTGAAAATTTAGGTTATAAAATTGTTACTCTTGATACTTTATTAACTGAATAAATTAATTATCCATAGATTTTTCTTTGGTTTCACCTTTGGCATTTATAAAATGACCAAGATTTGCTGTTTCTTTATCAATTACTTCATTATTAATATTCTCATCTGATAATTCTTGAATACTCTCAGTGAAATTTCCTTGAGTAATATCAGAAACTAAATTTGTAGTTGTATCTAAAGTTTTTCCACCAGTAGCAACTGGATTTTTATTAACTTTTAAATTTAATTTACTTTGAACTGAACTTTTTAAAGCATTAGCAAAAAGTTGTTTTAAATCAAGACTTATATTTTCTCCCTTAGTCACTTCATTTAAAACAGAATCAAAAATACCTCCCGTAAAATTTTTAAAACTTTGATTAAGCAAGCCAATTCCAAAATTTAAAAATTTATTTTCAGTTTCTGTACTTATAGTTGGTAAATGCGTGATAATAAAAGTTCTAGGAACAATTTTTATAACTTGGGTAAAAGCATTTAAATATGAATGATAATCATCTAATCCATTTTGTAAATTATCATTTAAACTTTTCCCAAAGGTAGAATAATAAGTCATACCTAGCCAGACATTTTTAAAGGCCTCATCTCCGCCTACTCCTCCAACGACATTTTTAGCTATTAAAGAAAGTGCTATTTTAGGAGAATCATAGCCAATTGCTCGACTAATTTGATAACTATTATTTAAAAAATCTGTTTCTCCTTTGGTAATTTCTAATAATTTTTTAGTATCTTCATCTTCATATAATTTTTTCCAAAATTCATATTCCAAGTCATTAAAATCACCTTCACAATATAAAATATCAGCATTAATTATAGTTCCTTTAGATTGTTTCGTAGTTAAGGTTTGATAAGAAGAATCACTAATAAATCCATCATTGTGTAAAACTTCAAGTTGGTCATTGCTTACTTCAGCCATATTAACTAAATTAGTATAAACTTCTCCCATTTTTAAAATTCGATAATCATTGACAGTTAATACTTCACTTGGGTCAATTAGGGAAATAGCATCTTCAAACCATTCATTAAGACCTCCTCTTGCCCCGTTAAGACTATTCTTGAAAACTCTACTTAAAGAAGTATTCCCAGTCATAACTTCTTTTAAATCACTCATAACTAATTCATCAGCCATTCGGGAATTAATAATTCCTTCTAAATCACTCAAATATTCTTTAGCTCTTTCTTGATTTGTATTATATAAATAATTATAACAATTTAATTCTTCATCAGTCATATATAAAAAACATTTTTGAACCAGGTCATATTCATCACTTGGATTAAAACCAGAAAAACCATATAAAACATCTTTTTTAGTCTCTTCTTTATCAAGGTCTATTAAACCATTATCTTCTAAATAATTTTTATAATCTTCATTGTTATATAAAAAGTTTAAAAAAGCAATCCTATTAAAATTACTGGTATCATTACCAAGAGTTTTATAACCTTTTTCTTCTAAAAAAAGATTATATAAATAATTAAATTTACTAATTGGACTATCATTATTTTGCCAATAAGTACCACTAAAAGTGTATTCATCATTTAATTTATTTTCTACAAAAGTTAAAAATTCTTCTCCAACATTTGAATTTTCATATTGAATAAATTCCTCTGTTCCCATTTTAGCATAAATATCATTATATTTAGAAATTTTAAAAGTTTCATTATACTTATTTCTTTCAATTTCTAAAGTTTTTATTTCTTGATTTAATAAATTAATTACTTCACCAGCATTATCTTTATATACACTTAAATTTAATTTTTTAAAAACTTCAGCTTCAGTTATTGATAAAGTTCCCCCATTTCTTTGAAAGTTTTCTATTTTATTACGTAATTGAATTAAATCAGCAATTTCTTGGTCGTAAAAAGCTATTGTTAAAAGTAAAAGAACAGCTTCATAATTTTCTTTATCTAAATATTCTCTTATCGAAGTTTTAACTTCATCACTTAAATTATCATTTGCCAAAATTTCTTCTATTAAAGTATCATCAAGAACAAATTCTTTATTTAAACTATTATTTAAATAATTAATTTGATTTAAATAATTAATTTGATTTAAATCAATTAACGATTCATTTAAAGTTAAATTTGTATCGATATTTCCTATTCCATTAATTTCTAATACTTTATCATTCATCATATCAACTATTTTTTTAGCTTTATTTTGAATTTTTTCAGAATCATCGACTTGAATTTTTGAAGTACTATTTTGAATTTTTGAATTTAGATTGTTATATGCACTTGAAAGTTTACTATTTGCATCAATTAACTTAGATGTTGCTTCATTAGATAAATTAATTACTTCATTCATAACATTATCATCATATTTCATATTATCAACCATCCTTTATTACTATACCACATTAAATAATTTTTAATTTAATTTTTTATATACACCATCAATAATTGAGTATAAATAAATATTTATTTTTTTATTAGTTTTTGATTTTATATATTCTAAATAACCATTTAATTGTTTTTCATATTCTTTATCAGCAATATTTTTTAACTTATAATCAATTATATCAATTGAATCTTCATATTCAAGCATTAAATCAATAATTCCATGTTTTTTTATTAAATTATCTTGATAAATAAATTCATATTCTTTGTAAATCTTTGCTTTATCAAGATTTTTTACTAACTCTTTATTAAAGAAATTTTCAAAGTAAATATGATATTTAGAATCAATTTTACTTAAATCTTTAGTTTTAAAATCAACGATTTCAAATAAATAATGTAAATATTCTCCAAATGCTAATTTTTCTTTTAGTTCTTTGGTTATAAAAGTATGATTACTTTTTGAATATTTTTCTTCTTTAATTTCTTTATTTACTAGGTTTAACTCTTCAACTTGGATTTTTTTTGAATTTTTCTTTAGAAAATTAAAATTATTAGAATTATTAAAAATATTATAATCTTTAGTTAAAGAATAATTTGTTAAATCGATATTTTTAATATAAGGAGTAAGTTTTTCGGAAATAGAATTTAAAATACTTGAAAAAGAGACATATTTAAGTCTGGTATCTAAATCAACTAATAATTCATCACTTTCATTATCATTATCTTTTAAAGAGGTAACTAAAATCATTTTTTCACAAGCTCTTGTTAAGCCTACATAAAAAAGTCTAATTCTTTCACTTATATCTTCTTTAATATAGTTTTCTTTATACAAAGTATGATAAATCGTATTTTTTACTCCATCATCTATAATTGGAGTTATAATCCCATATTTATTATCAAAAACAAAACGTTTTTTAGCATCTGTTTCATTAAATTTACTAGTTAACCCAGTATAATAACAAATATGATATTCTAAACCTTTACTTTTATGAATTGTCATAATTTTAACACTATTTTCAACATCTTTATTTAAAGAGTATTTTATTTCTTCATTTTGAGCTATCATTTTTAAAAGATAATCTAAAACATCAAGATAAGTATAACCTAAATTACTTAAAGACCTTACTAAATTTTCTATATAATCTATTATAATTAAAGATTCATTAATATTACCAACTGTAATTAACTTTTCATAAAAAGAAAATTCTAAAATTATATTTTCGATTAATAAATCAGGGGTAATTTCCTCAATATTTTTTAATAAATTATTAATTTTTTCAATAATTATATCATCTTTAAAATTATTAGTTTTTATTCTTTGATATAAATAATCATCATCTAAGTTAAATAAATAACTTCGACCAATACTTAAATAAGCATATTTAAATTCTTCTTTATAAGTTTTGAATTTAACATTTTTTAATAACAAGAAAATATTTTTCAAAATAAGTAAATCATAACTTTCAGAAAGAGTTTCATCTTTTAAAATAGTTAAAGAAACTCCTTCAAATTCAAAGATTTTTTTATAAAGTTCAAAATTAGTTCCTTTATCAATTAAAATTACAAAATCATCATAAGTTATATCTCTTAAAATATTTTTGTCTTTATCATAAACTTGATAATGATTTTTAATTTTTTCTTTAATATCTTTTAAAACGATAAAAGCTTCAACTTCATCTTCAGTATAATCTTTAGTTGTTAATTCGTAATTATAAATTTCTAAATTATTATCTTGATTTTCTAATTTGAAATTTGAATAATTAGTATTTCCAAACACCATTTGATGATAATTTTTATAATCAGCTCCTCCAAGTTCTAAATCCATTATATAATTAAAAATATAATTTATATTTTGAAGAGTTTCTTCTCTTGACCTAAAGTTTTTAACTAAATCTATTTTAAAACCACCTATATTATCTTGATATTTACTATATTTTTCTTTAAAAAGATTAGGATTAGCATTTCGAAATCTATAAATTGATTGTTTTATATCTCCTACCATATAAACGTTATTATTGGCAATTTTAGTTATAAATAATTCTTGTAAATCACTTGTATCTTGGTATTCATCAATTAAAATTTCTTGAAAATAATTTTTAAGTTCTAATAAAACTTCCTCATTAGATGAGACAATTTCAATTGCTAACTTGCTAATATCTAAAAAATCATATAAATTATTATCTTTTTTAAAGGTTAATAACTTTTCATCTAATTCTTTTAAAATTGTAATAATTATTTTGGTATAATCTTTAGTTTTTAAAAGAGAATTATAGATATCTTCTCTTGATTCATAGATAGTAAGTTTTGAAAGATTAGAAAGTAATTTAGAAATCTTTTCTTTATAAGGTTTCGCTTCATCCATCCCTTTTTTTAACCTTGGTAATTTAACATTTATTTCTCTTTTAATTGTATCATAGCAAGTGCAATTTAATAAATTTTCTAATGATTTAAATAAGTCATAATAAAAATCTCCTGATACAATAAGTTCGATTTCTTTTAAATTTTCAGCAATTTTGCTAATTTTAGAAATAAGTAAATTTTCATATTCTTTAATTTTAGAATTTAGATAATTATCATTATAAAAGTTATCTAAATAACTATCTAAATAAGAATTTTTATCATACATTAAATCAAGTTTATCATAGATTTCTAAGATAGATTTTTTAATTTTATCATCGTCTCTTATGGTAAAATCTTTAATTAATTTTAAAAATAAAGGTTCTTTAAGAGAATATAAATTCGTAAAAATATCATCTAAAATCGTTGCTTTTTGCCATTTTAAAATCAAACTATCGCCAATTTCAATATCTTGATTTAGATTTATTAGATAATGATATTTTTTTACAATAGCAAGGGCAAAACTATCAAAAGTGGTTATGTAAGCGGAATCAATTTTTAGTAATTGGTCAGTTAAACCTTCTTTTTTTATTGATTTTCGAATTCGCTCTTTCATTTCTTTGGCTGCAGCATTAGTAAAAGTTAAAATTAAAAGTCTAGAAATATCCGCACCATGTTTTAATTTTTGAATTACTCTTTCGGTTAAAACCGCAGTTTTTCCACTTCCAGCTCCGGCTGATACAATTATATTGCAACCACTTTTATTAATCGCAAGTTCTTGTTCTTTAGTCCAACTAGGCATCTTGTTCCTCCTCTAAATATGATAAATCAGCTTCTTTTTCTAAGTAAACTAAATCTCTTCCCGTTTTAAAACATAAATCTTGATATTTACAATAAGCGCAGCCAACCATCTTACCCCCAATTACTTTGGGATTAATTTGAAAATTTAATTTTTCGATTTCTTGGAATGCTTCTTTTATTTTCTTATCAACTATAGAAACTAAATTATCAATAGCCTCTTCACTTAAAACTTTTGTGTAATGACTAAATCCTTTAGAAGTTGTTTTCATTCCATATATCATTTCACTATTTTGATAAGTTTCATCTAAAAGACTAACTAAATACTCAGAATCAATCGTATATCCTTTTAATTTTAAAGCTTCTTTTTTCATTTCTTGTAAAGTTTTTTTAGGATTAAAACTTATTTTTTCAGTTACAATTTGTTGTAAATAAAAACCAAGTATTTTAGGATTTTCAAAAAGTTTACTAGCTTTTATTAAATAAACATAAATTGGTAATTGCATATCAAGTCCATATTGTAAATTACTCATATCTGTTTTTAAAACTCCGGTTTTATAATCAATTAAACTAATATAAGTTTCTAAATCTTTTTCTTTATACATAATTTTATCTATAATACCTTTAAACGTATATTTTAAATTTAAATTTAAAATAATTTCTTGCTCTAATTTAACATTAGTTAAAAAAGATAAATTATGTTGATATTTAATTATTTCAATAATTTCTAATAATTCTTGTTTTAAAAGTTCTAAATAAAATTCTTCTTTGGAATTAAACTTTCTCTCTTTTATATAGGTATTCCATAATTCCATAAACGAAAAATCCTCATTAAATATCTTGGATAATATAAAATGAAATAAATTTCCAATATAAATTTTAAAGGTATCTTCATAAATATTTAATTTTAAAATATTATCAATATAATATCTAAAAGCACAATGGTAATAGGTATTAAGGGAGGTATAAGAAAGTGTAATTTTGGATAGTTCATCATTTATCCCACTAAATTTATTATTATAATTCAAATATTTAATATCAGGATAAGTATTATAAAGTAAATCTGTATTTTCTTTAAGAACAGAATATTTAAGATAATTATCTAAAGAATCTGTAAGCATAATTTGATTATATAAATTAGAAGTTTCGTTTAATAAGGTTTCATTTCTAATTTCTAACTTTAATTCCTCAATTAAATTAGATGGATAATAATTTTGATAAGGAGAAACATCTTTATAAGTTATTATTAAATTATTAGTATTTTTAAGATGAAAAATTACTTCCTCACTTGCTATTTTATTTTTTAAAATGCTACTAAAAAGACCAATTTTTGTTTTTAAATCATCAGATAAATAATCTATATCTTTATATGTTTTTGGAATATGTTCAAGATTAAATCCAAGTAAAAAAACATAATCATCTTCCAAAAATAAATAGGAATTAAATTCGGTAACGGTTAATGCCTCTTCATAAATAGGTGTTTTTAAACTCGTCTTTTTAAAATCTTCTTTGATTAAGTCAATAACTTCTAAAAATTTATCTTGAAAATAATATTTATTTAAAATATTAAATATTTTTGTAAAGATTTCCTTATCAAAATTTTCTTCTATATAATTAAGAATTTCTTCGCGACTTTTTCCTAAAGTTATCATTTCTAAAATATTTTTGGCATAAATAGTTCCATATAAAGAATAAGTATTTAAATTATTTATTTTTAAATTATATAAATTAGAAAATCGTTTTAAATATGGAATATATTCATCACATACATTAGTAAGTTTAATTTTAGCAGGAGAAATTCCTGATTTTATTAATAAAGATATTTTATTAAATAAAAAAGCGCACTCTTCTTCAATAGTTTTAAAATGATATAGTAAAGGTTCATTTAAATTAACTTTAGATTTTAGATTAGTAAATGAAGCATTATAATATTCAAATATCTTAATATAAAAAGGTTCTAGTTTAGTTGAGATTAATACTTTTAGATTTATTTTGATAAGATAATCTTTAAATAAATCATCAATTATTAAAAGGCCTTGGGAAACTAAATCTTTATATAAATTTTTTTCAAAAACAACCTTTTTACTATCATCTTCTAAATCAATTACGTATTTTAAATTATCTATATAAAGCTTAGCATTTTGAAGTGTAACCTGATAATTTTTAGCAACATAATCGATTGCCTCTTCAGTATAGTCATAGAAATAATGTTTAATAAACTCATTTTTAGTCATGATTTTAACATTAATTAATTTATTAGTATTATTTATATAATCTAATACTATATTTTTCATATTATTTTCAACAATCAATAAAGTTTTATCTTCAATTTCATCTAAAAAATCCATAGTATACCTCTTTAATAATTATATATTAATTAGATATAAAATGGAATAAAGTTAACCAAAATTTTACTTTAAGTGTGAATAATTAGTAAAAATGTCAGTATTTTTTCATCAAATAATTAGTGAAAATGTCAGTAACTAATTTTATAGTAT
>CANQMV010000024.1 GCA_947625085.1 uncultured Bacilli bacterium | reverse complement strand
GAAGAACTAGCTGCAAATTTATTTCGTATTACACAAACAGAATCAAAATTAAAAAGAGAAAATATTAAAACAGAAAGTGATGCAAATAAGGCACATTACACTATTGGAAAGAACATTAGAGAAGTTATTGAAAAAAATGGTGGAACAATGCCTGAAAAATTGCCTACACCTAAAAAAAGTCTTAAAGAGTTAGAAAAAGAAAAAAGAAAACAAGAAAAGATTGAAATGAAATAAATTTGGGTTTATCCGATTCCTGCACATGGTGGGAGTGATCCTGGTGCTGTGTCAGGTAATTTAAAAGAAAAGGATTTTACTTTGCAAGCAGCTAATTATATGTATGATAGATTTAAGGAACTTGGGATTCCAGTTGCAATTACAAGGGATGATGATACTACTTTATCAAGAGCAGAAAGATTATCAACGATGACTGATACGTTTGGAAATGATTCGAAAGTGATAGTTTTATCTAATCACATAAATGCAGGAGGTGGGGAAGGTGCTGAAATAGTTTATCCTCTTAGGACAGATTCAACTTTACCATCAATGATTCTTGATGAAATTGGCGAACGTGGTCAAATTAAACGTAAAATTTATCAACGAGTTTTACCAGAAGATCCTAGTAAAGACTATTATTACATTATGAGAGAAACACCAAATACAACGGCTTTACTAATTGAATATGGTTTTATTGATAATCCTAATGACCAAAAAAAATTACAAAATAATTTACTTGATTATGTAGAAGGAGTTGTTGAGGCTGTAACTGATTACATTGGAGTTACTTATAGACCACCTGGTCAAACACTTCCTGATGATACAAATTTATATACGGTTAAAAGAGGCGATACCTTATACGGAATTGCGAAACAGTTCAATACGACGGTTGATGCTTTAAAAGCATTAAACAATTTAACAAACAACAACTTAATGATTGGTCAAACTTTAATAATTCCAACAACTACTACTAATCCAGTTCCAGAACCAGATGATGGTTCAGAATATATTGTAAAAGCAGGTGATAGTTTATATTCCATCGCTCAAAAATTTAATACTACGGTAAATGACTTAATTGAATTCAATAATCTGCCAACTACTATTTTACAAGTCGGTCAATCTTTAAGAATTCCAAATCCTACTCCAAGCAATATTATCTATACAGTAAAAAGAGGCGATACCCTATATAAAATTGCTAATATATATGGAGTAAGTGTCGATGCAATAAAAAAATTAAATAATTTAGATAATAATACTTTAACCATTGGTCAACAATTATATATTCCCAAAGGTACAGTAGTTGAAGAGACCAATTTTACTACCTATCAAGTAAAACCAGGTGATACTCTATATAGCATTGCCCAAGAATTTGGAACTACAGTTGATGCTATTAAAACCTATAATAACTTAACTAGCAATCTTCTAACCGTTAATCAAATTTTACAAATTCCATTTAGCGAGACAACTACCGAAACGATAACTTACGTTGTAAAAAGAGGCGATACACTTTATCAAATAGCAAATAACTTTGGAGTTACCATTGATGAAATTATGAACTTAAATAATTTAGATTCTACTATTTTAACTATTGGTGATACATTACTAATTCCTAGTAAAAATCTCGATTATTAACAAAATATAAAAACTTTCAATAATAAAAATCCTTTTTAAATACTAAAAGAACCTTTCTATAATTTTAGAAAAGTCCTTTTTTAATTAAACTAAATAATTAATTTAATCTCATCTAATTTAATTGTTTTACAACTAATGATGCTTGACTAACTCCACCAGAAACTTGATCAGTAGTTGTTGATAAAGCAAGATTGATGATATCTCCAGTTTGTAAGTTTGTAATTACACTTCTAGAAAATACTTCGGCTTGATTAGCCTCGACAGTTATAGTTTCACTTGTACCATCAACATCGCTACTATTATTATTTCTAACAACAACTGTAACTGCTTCAGCAGCTTGAGCTTGAAGAACAACATTATAAGATATTTCATAAACACCGCCATCATTAATAGTAATTGAATTAGGGTTACTTGTACTATCAACATTTAATTCTTCCATAACTGTACCAAGAGTTATAGCAGTTGGAGTGTTCGAAGTGGTTGTAAATGGTTGATTAACGTTAGAATAAGCACCACCATATGCATTTAAGCCATTAGCAGGTCCAGTATCCCCAGTTGCTCCAGTTTCTCCTTGAAGACCTTGTGGACCTTGAGGTCCCGTAGGACCTTCTGGTCCGGTAGCTCCAGTTGCCCCAGTTGGACCAGGCATACCCGGAATTCCCATACTGCCAGTTGGGCCAGTTGGGCCTATTTGACCCATTGGACCACTTGGCCCTGTTGGACCAACAACAACGCTAGTTTGTGCCCATGAATTAGTAGTAGCATTCCATACATATAAAGCGTCCCCAACAGCATATGCTTCCCCAGGAGTACCAATTGGTCGAGCAGCATTCAATTCTGCTAAAGTATCATAGTAACCATTAACAGTAATTGTCGAAGTTACAGGTCCCGTTGGTCCAGTTGGAGTAGTACCTGTTGGTAAAATAGCAAAGACAACCCTTGGACAACATTTTGCAGGTTGTGGTTTATTTCCACATGAATTAAAATTATCTATATTCATATTTTTACCTCCTATAATATTTTATAAACTATCAAAATTTATAACAATTATAATAAACTATTAAATCTTCATTTACTAAAAAAATACCAAAAAAATCCAAAAAAAATCTTTTTGCCTAAAAAAATTCTTATGATATAATACTATTTACTTAAACTAATTTAAAAAAACTAGTAAATGCTACTAAAAATAGTCAAAAAGAAACTAATTATACGTAGTGCTACTAATAATTTTTAACATATAATTTGGGTGGAGGTGTGAATATGAAGTTTTGCGATAAATTATCAAAACTTAGAAAACAAAACAATATAACCCAAGAACAACTTGCTGATAGATTAAATATGTCAAGACAAGCTGTTTCAAAATGGGAACTTGGAGTATCCATTCCTGATATGGATAAAATGATTCAATTATGTAATATTTTAAATTGTACTTTAGAAGATTTACTTGATGATGGAGTAGTTGGTAATCTTAATCCCGGCAAAGAAAAAAATTCTTTTGCCAATTATTTTCAAGACTTTTTAAAATATATTACCAATCTTTACAATATGTTTTGCAGTATGAAGTTCAAACAAAAATTTAAATTTTTATTTGAAATGGCCGTTATTTCTATTCTATTACTTATTTTAGGAGCAATAATAAATGTTACCTTTGAAGTTATCTTTTTAGATTTTTTAAATGCAATTCCCTTTGTTGGCTCATTTTTAACTTTTATTTTACGAAATCTCTTTACCATATTTTTAATAATTGTAGGAATTATTATTTTCTTCCATCTTTTAAAAATTAGATATTTAGACTATTACATTACAATTGAAGATAAAAATATAACTGAGAAAACGATTGAATCCCCAATCGATGTTCTTAAATTACCAAATACTAATCAAGAAAAAGTCTTAAAAGAAAAAATAATTATTCGAGACCCTAAACATTCTACCTTTTCATTTTTTGAGTTTCTATCTAAAATTATTCTAATAACTTTCAAAATTTTTGTTTTTACTCTTACTATATTTGTATCATTAGGGTTTATTTTTGAAATATTCTCATTTTTCATACTAATATGGCATTTAAAATATAGTAGTATTTTCTTCTTTCTGGCTATTTCTTTATTAGGAATTATCTTTCTAACTTATATAACAATTGAAATCTTTTACAATTTTATAATTTCGAAAAAACAACATTTTAAAAGAATTTTTATCTTAATAATTATTTCCTTTTTATTATTAGGCTTTGGAATATCAGCAACAACTATCAAAATCTTAAATTTTCAAGAATTAAAAAATCCTTTGCCATATTTTACTTCCCAAACTATAACTTTACCAATGAATGATAATTTATTAATTGAAGATAATTATCCAAAATTTCATTTTGTTTATAATTTTGATGATAGTAAAAAAGACCTTACTTTTGAGTTTAAAACTTTTAAAAATATTTCAATTTGTAAAGATGAATATATTGGTATTTTAAATAATCAAAGATATGATATTATCTATTTTTATGAAGATTTAAATTTTTTTAATACATATGAAGTTTTTAAAGATTTAGTTCAAGAAGAAAAATATTTAAATTTTGACCAACAATATGAAGTAGTTGTTACTTTATCAACTAAAAATTATCAAAAACTTCAAGAAAATTATAAAGAATATTTTTAAATAATTAAAAAAGTATTTTAAAGTTTCTATAATTAAAAAAGATTTTAAAGCTATACTTGTTGTTACTTTAATTATTATGTTATAATTACTTAGGATGGTGTTTTTATGTATGATGTTATTATAGTTGGGGCTGGACCAGCTGGGTTGTTTTCAGCCTATGAGTTAATAAAAAATAAAAAAGATATAAAAGTTTTATTAATTGACCAAGGAAAACTTGCTGATGCTAGAGTTTGTCCAATGAATAAATATGGAACAAAATGTTTAAATTGCAATCCATGTCAAATCTTATCAGGGTTTGGAGGAGCTGGAACATTTTCTGATGGCAAATTAAATTTTGTCCCTAAACTTGGTAAAAGCGATTTATATAAATATATGTCGAGTGATGATGCTTTAAAACTTTTAGTTGATACCGAACAAATTTTTAATGAATTTGGTATGGATAGTGATATTTATCCAAGCAATATGGAAGAAGCTTTAAAAATTAAAAAAGAAGTTAGTAAACATGGAGCTAATTTATTAGTAATAAAACAAAAACATTTAGGAAGTGATAAATTACCAGGTTATATAACTAATTTCACTAACTATTTAAAAAAGAAGGGAGTTAAACTACTTGATTCTTGTGAAGTTTTAGATATTGTAAATTCCAAAGATAAAATTACGGTCAATTGCAAAAAAAATAAAAAAAATATCAGTTATGAAGGAAAATATGTTATTGTTGCACCTGGAAGAACTGGTGCTAAATGGATACAAGAATTAGCTGATAAATATAAAATTCCCTATCTATCTCAAAGTATTGAAATTGGGGTTCGAGTAGAAGTTCGAAAAGAATTATTAGAAGATTTATGTAAAGTTATTTATGACCCATCTATCTTTATTAAAACTAAAACTTATGGAGATGAAATAAGAACTTTTTGTACTAATCCTGGTGGATATGTTACTAAAGAAAATTATTATGGTTATATATGTGTTAATGGCCATGCTTTAAAAGAGGTAAAATCCAATAATAGTAATTTTGCATTTATTAGCAAAGTTAATTTAACTGAACCAGTTACCAATACTAGAGAGTATGGAGAATCAATTGCCAGAATTGCTAATGTTTTAGGAGATTCTAAACCCATTATACAAACCCTTGGCGATTTAAAAAAATTTCGAAGAACTAGAAGTAGCCGTCTTGAAAAACAATTTATAACTCCAACTTTAAAAGATTGCGTTCCAGGAGATTTAGCACTTGTTATGCCACATAGAATAATCACCAATATTTTAGATGGACTAGAAGCTCTTGATAAAATCATTCCAGGAGTTAATAATGATGAAACTCTTCTTTATGGACCAGAGATTAAATTCTTTAGTAATGAAATTGAAACCGATAATAACTTTAAAGCTAAAGATTTAAATATGTATTTTATTGGAGATGGAGCAGGAAAAGCTGGTAACATTGTAATTGCAGCTGCAACCGGGTTAGTTGCTAGTAGAGATATTTTAACAAAATTAAACTAAATTATGATTTAAAGTCGTTGATTTTAAATCTTTTTTTCTATATAATATTATGGTAGGTGAAGTGTCATGGAAAAGTATTATAATACCTTAGAAAAAAATATACTATCTTATGCTCCTTTCGATATCAAAAAATTACGAAAAGCCTATTTCTATGCTAAAAATTATCATCAAAATCAAAAAAGGGCTAGTGGAGAAGATTATATTATTCATCCTTTAAATGTTGCTTTGATTTTATCAGAAATGCATGCGGATATTGATACTATCTGTGGTGGGATGTTACATGATGTGGTTGAAGATACGGAATCGACACTAGATGATGTTGAACAAAAATTTAATAAGACAGTTCGAAATTTAGTTGAAGGGGTTACCAAGATGACTAAATTAGATTTTGATAATAAAAACGAACTTTCAGCTTCAAACCTTAGAAAAATAATTGTAAGTTTGGCGAAGGACCCTAGAATAATTATTATCAAACTTGTTGATAGACTTCATAATATGCGAACTCTTGAATATAAAAGTTTAGAAAAACAACAGGAAAAAGCTTTAGAAACTTTAGAAATTTATGTCCCACTTGCATACTATATTGGAGCAAGTAAAATAAAAGATGAACTTGAAAATATTGCTTTTCGATATTTAAAACCAAGTTTATATGGTGATATTAATAAACAAAGAGAAGAATTAAAAAAAGAAACTAAACCTTTACTTGAAGATACTAAAGAAAAAGTAGCTAATCTTTTAAGAAAAAATGGCATTAAAGCTAATTTAGAAATAAGATATAAAGATAATTATAGTATTTATAAAAAACTTTTAACAAAAGTAAAATTTGAGATGATTCACGATATGTTATCTATTAAAGTATTAGTAAAAACAACTAAAGATTGTTATCTTGCTTTAATGTTAATTCATGAAAATTTTACCCCAATTAATAATCATTTTAAAGATTATATTGCAAGGCCTAAAACTAATATGTATAAATCTTTACATACAACAGTTTTTGGCAAAGATAATCATTTAATTCAATTTCAAATTAGAACTTATGAGATGGAAAGAGTAGCCATTTTTGGACTTACTTCCTATTGGTTTAAATATAAAAATAATGCTAAAACTTTAATGCAAAAAGATTTAGAAAATAATTTCCAATTCTTTAAATCAATTAAAGAGTTAGATAGTACTATATTAGATAATATTGAATTTGTTTCAAGTATCAAAAAAGAATTATTTTCAAGTAATATATATGTTTATACAACAAGTGGAGAGGTTATTGAACTTCCAAATGGAGCAACGGTTATAGATTTTGCTTATAAAATTCATACTGATATTGGTAATAGTATGGTAGCAGCTATTGTTAATGATGAAGCAGTAGCCCTTGATTATGTTTTAGAAAATCAAGACCGGGTTAGAATTATAACTGATAGTAAAGCTTATATTCCAAAAGAAGAATGGTTAGATAAAGTTATAACCACTACTGCTAAAACTAAAATAATGGAATTTATTAAAGAAAAAGAAAACTAATAGAAAAAAAATTAATTATTTTTCTAAAAAACATGAAATCTATCTAAAATAACTAACATTATAATAATTGTTAATAATTATTAATTAAAAAGTCAAGTGCAACTTTTTGAATAGTTTGAATAGTTATATATGCAACTTTTTGAATAGTTATAATAATTGACATTTAAAAAAAATTAAGTTATGATATAGAACTTATTGAGGAGAGTATTTATGAACGATAAATTAAAAGAACTTGCTGATTTAATGTTTCCAAATGTTACAAAAACTGTTGAAGATTATGAAAAAATGTATCCAGAGAGAAATTTAGAAGAAGGAGCGGTTGTAACTAGATTTGCTCCTAGTCCAACTGGATTTGTTCATATGGGAAGTTTACTTACAGCCTTTGAAGCTCATAAAGCAGCGAAAGATACAAATGGTGTTTTTTATTTAAGAATAGAAGATACTGACCAAAAAAGAAGTGTTGAAAATGGAATAGTAGGAATTTTAAATGATTTAAAAAATTTTGATATCGTTCCAGATGAAGGAATGATTGATGAAGAAAATAGTATAGGAAATTATGGACCTTATATTCAAAGTGAGCGAATGGAAATTTATCATGCCTTTGCTAAAGATTTAGTTTTAAGAGGTTTAGCTTATCCTTGTTTTTGTAATGCCGAAGAACTTGATGAAATAAGAGAAATACAAGAATTAAATAAAGAAAGAATAGGTTATTATGGTTCATTTGCTAAATGCCGTAGTTTAAGTATAGATGAAGCTATTGCTAAAATCAAAAATAAAGAAGACTTTGTTGTTCGGTTAAAATCACCAGGAAATTTCAATAAAAAAATTATTTTAAACGATTTAGCAAGAGGAGATATTGAATTCCCAGAAAATGATTTAGATATTGTTTTAATTAAATCAACTGATAAATTACCAACCTATCATTTTGCTCATTTAGTTGATGACCATTTAATGCGAACTACCCATATTATGCGAGGAGAAGAATGGATTGCTTCCTTTCCAATTCATGACCAATTATTTTCTATTTTTAATTTTAAAAAACCAAAGTATGCTCATCTTGGTTTAGTTATGAAAGTTGATGATACTGGTGTAAGAAGAAAATTATCTAAACGAAAAGACCCTGAAGCTAGTGTTGAATTTTATCATAAAGAAGGAATTCCAATTGATGCTGTTAAAAGTTATTTAATGACAATTGCTAATTCCAATTTTGAAGAATGGCAAGATAAAAATCCCGATTCCCCCCTTGCTGATTTTAAATATGATTTTAAAAAAATAAGTATCAGTGGAACTTTGTTTGATGTTTCCAAACTATTTAATATTTCTAAAAATTATTTAAGTAAAAGAACAGCCAAAGAAATTTATGAAGAATTACTTA
Organism: uncultured Bacilli bacterium; assembly: GCA_947625085.1. Taxonomy (GTDB): domain Bacteria; phylum Bacillota_I; class Bacilli_A; order RF39; family UBA660; genus RUG591. Next base: position 5,252 of record CANQMV010000024.1, on the reverse strand, counting down.
TTTGGACAGAGGAGTTTGACCAAGAATTTTATAATTTACTTTTAAAATATAAAGATTATGCTATTTCAATTTTTAATATTGAAAGAAATATTGAAAAACCAAGAAAAGATTATACAAGTTATTCAAGTATTCGTAACTTTGTTTTTTACATGTTTGATGAATTATTTATGAATCCAAATTATGAAGAAGTTAAAATTAAAGATAAAAAAGAAAGAGAATTAATTTTAAATACTTATTATAATGAATATTTAGATTTAACTGATAAAGATTCATGGTTTTTAAAGATAAAAGAAATGTGTGATAAATTAGGTTATGCTTCTAATATAAAAGAATATAAGAAAAATCCTGAAAATTATAAAGGTAATGTAAGTGATGTTACAGGGTTAATTCGAGTTAGTTTAACTAGTAAAACTAATACCCCTGATTTATTTAATATTATGGAATTACTTGGAAAAGAAAAAATAAAAGAAAGATTTACTAAATACTTAAAGAGTATTAATTAAGTCTTTTTTGCTATGTATAGAAAGGAAAGTTGATTATGGAAAAAGAATTAGAAAAAGAACGTTATCAAAATAAATTATCTAAAATTCTTGAAGATAAAAAATATCAAAAGGAATTAAAATTATTTAGAGAGGGTTTAAATTTAGTAACTAATTTAGATAATTATAATTATAGAATTTTTTGGATAGATTTTTTTAAGTATTTTTTATCAATTAATAAAGCATCTAATTTAAAGATTTTTCTTGATAATATGAAAAAATTACCTACTACGGAACTTTTTAATATTTTAGAGTTTGTTATTTCTAGTGAAGTATCTTTTACTAAACAATATGAAATATTTTTAGAAACCGTTTTAGCAGATGCTGAATATATAGTTAATAATTATGAATTAACAAAATTAAAGATATTAAAAAAACAGTAATCAATGATAAAATTTAATTACTGTTTTTATTATTATTTGTTATCAATACTTGCTTTTACAAAAGAATCAAATAATGGATGAGGTCTTGTTGGTCGAGATTTAAATTCCGGATGAAATTGACAGGCTATAAAATGTTTATGTTTTGGAAGTTCAATTATTTCTATTAAATTACTTTCTTCATTAATTCCTGAAAAAATCATTCCATTTTTTTCTAATAAATCCATATATTTATTATTAAATTCATAACGATGACGATGTCTTTCTTTAATTAAATCAGTTTTATAATCATTGTAGGCAAGGGTATTCTTTTTAATTCTACAATTGTAATTTCCAAGTCTTAAAGTGCCTCCCATATTAATAATTGCTTTTTGGTCACTCATTAAATCGATGATGGGATTTTTACAAAGTTGGTCAAATTCAGTTGAATTAGCATCTTCTATTTTACAAACATCTCTTGCAAACTCAATAACTGCAAGTTGCATTCCAAGACAAATTCCAAGAAAAGGGATATTGTTTTCTCTAGCATATTTAATAGCTTTGATTTTTCCTTCAATTCCACGATTTCCAAAACCACCAGGAACGATTATTCCTTTAGTATTTTTAAAAATTTCTTTTAAATTAACATTTTTTTCTAAAGATTCGGAGTTTACCCAATTAATGTTAATTTTGGTATGATATTTATAACCAGCATGTCTTAAACTTTCAACAACTGATAAATAAGCATCATGTAATTCAACATATTTACCAACTAAAGCAATTTCTACTTCGTCTTTAAGATTTTCCATTCTTTCAATTAAATCTTCCCAATTTTTTAAATTAGCTTTATTAATTGGTAAATTAAATTGTTTTAAAATTAATTCATCTATTCCTTGCTTATGTAAATTAAGAGGAACTTCGTATATATTTTTAGCATCGATGCAATCAATGATATTTTCTTTTGGAATTGAACAAAATAAACTTAATTTTTCTTTTAGAGTATCCGTTGTTTCAAAAGGAGTCCGGCATACTAAGAAATTTGGTCTTATTCCCATGTTTTGTAAATCTTTAACACTATTTTGAGTAGGTTTAGTTTTAAGTTCATTACTACCAACAATATATGGAATTAAGGTAGTATGAACAAAAGCGGTTTCAAGGGGACCTTTTTCATATTGAATTTGTCTTAGGGTTTCTATAAAAGCTTGGGATTCGATATCTCCAACTGTTCCCCCAATTTCAGTTATTACAATATCAGCTTTTGATGTAAGACCGGCTTCATAGACTTTATTTTTAATTTCATTTGTAATATGGGGTACAAGTTGAACGGTTGCTCCTAAGTAATCACCGTGTCTTTCTTTTTCAATGACTGAAGAATAAATTTTTCCACTTGTAATATTTGAAGTATAATTTAATTCTTCATCAATAAATCTTTCATAATGACCTAAATCAAGGTCAGTTTCACATCCATCATAAGTTACAAAAACTTCGCCATGTTGAATAGGGTTCATTGTTCCTGGGTCTATATTAAAATAAGGGTCAAATTTTTGCATGAAAACTTTATAACCACGAGCTTTTAATAAAAGAGCAAGACTTGATGCAGTAATTCCTTTTCCAAGACCAGATACAACTCCACCAGTTACAAATACATATTTTGTCATAATTAAACCTCCAAAGAGTAAGAACTCTTGATAATTATAACATAAAAACTACTAAATTTGTTAGTAGTTTGGAATATTTATCTAAATAAGTATTTAAATTTTTTTTAAAAATGTTCAAGTAATATTTTAAAACCAATTAAAATTAAAACAATTCCTCCAAAAATTTGGGCTTTTTTTTCAAATCTATCTCCAATTATTTTTCCTATATTAACGCCAACTAATGAAAATAAAAAAGCAACTATTCCAATCATTAAAATAGCAACAACTAAGTTAACTTTGAAAAAGGCAAAGGTAATACCAATAGCCATTGCATCAATACTAGTTGCAATACTTAACATAAGAAGTTCTTTGATACTAAGACCATTATTTACTTCTTCATCATGATAGGCTTCTTTAATCATGTTAATTCCAATTATTGAAAGTAAGATAAAAGCAATTATATGATTAAAGGAAATAAAATTATTATTTAATTTTGAACCTAAAAAGTAACCGATTAAAGGCATTAACATTTGAAAAAAACTAAAAGAAGTAGCAATTATAAAACTATTTCTTTTTACTTTATAATTCATGGTTAAACCTTTACATATACTAACTGAAAAAGCATCCATGGCAAGGGCAATACTGATTAATAAAATTTCAAATATTTTCATAAGCATCTATTTAATTATATAAGAAAAAAATGTAAAAATTCCTATCTTTATTTTTAAATCTGTGATATGATATTTTTATAGAAAATAGGAAGTGATTATATGTTTAAAATAGATGTAAATTTTCAAATTAAAAAAGTTGACAAATTGTCAACCATGGGGGGGGTATAGTACTTAAATATCAAGTAAATCCTTTGAACTTAAGAGAATAACACTTAAAAAATTGGTAAGAAAATTACCAAGTTTTTAGGTGTTTTTTAGTTAAAAAAGAAAGAAGGATTTTATGAATATAAGAAATCAAAAGAAAATAATTATCTTACTTGCCGTTTTTACAATAATAGTGGTAGTATTTAATAAATCATACGCACTTTTTCAAACAACAGCAGTATCAGATAAATCAGTAGTTCAGATAACAACACCTGATAAATTTCCCAGTGTATTGGATAAAGCCAAAGCAAAAACTTGTAGTAATGGTAAAAGTCCAATAATAGAAGATACGGATGGGACCATTTATTTATCAGGAGATAATGAATGTATCGATTTTAACTATGTATGGTATTCTGGAAAACTATGGAGAGTAACTGCAATAAATCCAGATGGAACGATGAAAATGATAACCCAGGATGCAATAACAACAATATTTTGGAATGATACTGCTACTTATAAAGATTCCTGGATACAAGAGTGGTTGAATGAAGATTTTAAAGATACACTTTATAATTATGAAAATATAATAGTACAAAATGCTTCTTGGAATGCAACATCAGATGGAACATCAACTGAAGATAATGTAACAAAACCACCAGTAGATGGAGATGGGATAGTACATGGAGATGTAGGATTATTAAATTTGTATGAATATTATCAAAGTTATAAGAATTTAGGTGATGTTGACAATGATTATTTGAATATAGGCTATTATTTTTGGTTAATAACTCCCAAAGATACCTCTACCGTTTGGAGCGTCATATATGGCAATTTACGTAATCATCAGTCTTCATCGAATGGTTTTAGCATCCGTCCGTCTGTTAATCTAAAATCTGATATTGAGTTAATCGGTGAAGGAACAAAAAGTAATCCCTATACGATAACAATAGATAAAGAACCTGGAAAATCAGGGGAATTAATAAATACAAGAATAAGTGGAGAGTATGTAAAAGTAGATAATAAAGTATATAGAATAGTCGGAATAGAAAAGGAAACAACGAAATTAATAAGTGCCGATTATATAAGGGATGAAAGCGATACAGTTATAACTAAAAAATTTGGAAGTACTTCAAGTTATGCAACATCGGTATCAAGTGGAAGTGAAGATTATTGGGGATATTATTTGAATAATACATGGTTAACGGATAACTTAAAAAATTATATAACAGAAGGAACGTATTACTTGGGACAAGTAATAACCGGAACAAGTTATAAAAATTCGATATGTAGTGAAAATAATACAAGTGAAACAACAAAGAATTGCGAGAAAACAACCAATACATGGACAGGACTAGTAGGATTACCAAGAGTAGGCGAAATGTTTTCAGCACAACTGGGAGAAGGCTATTCAACATCTAGTAATATATGGTTAATAACTCCAAATGGTTCAATCGTTCGGTTTGTCGACAACTCCGACGGTTTGACCTCTAATTCACTTTCATCTTTGTATGGCGTTCGTCCATCAATTAATCTAAAATCTGAAGTTAAAATATCAGGAGGAAGTGGAACAGAACGTAGTCCATATGAAGTAAAAATAGGAGACTAAAATTCTTTCTTAACTATCTTTCGAAGAAAGTTGAAATTTGATTATTAAAAGTAGATTGTTATTTGATATAGCAATCTTTTTTAGCGTTTAAAATGATACTTAAATTATAAAAATAACTTGTATAGAAATTTTTTTTGTGGTAAGATTTTGTTATAGAAAATAGGAAGTGATTATATGTTTAAAATAGATGTAAATTTTCAAATTAAAAAAGTTGACAATTTGTCAACCATGGGGGGGGTATAGTACTTAAATATCAAGTAAATCCTTTGAACTTAAGAGAATAACACTTAAAAAAT
>CANQMV010000023.1 GCA_947625085.1 uncultured Bacilli bacterium | reverse complement strand
AATACTAAACAAATAAAGTCTATGTTGGAAAACCAAGAATAGACTTTTCTAAAAATTTCTCATGCGTTTATCCTGAAGCAAACTAGAGATATAACTTGCCAAATTTAACTTATCCAAATTTTTTCATTTAAAGAAAATGTTTAGCTATTTATAGCTATTAAATTCTTTTAAAAAATGAGGTTTTCAATATTTTTAAGAGGCAAATTCATATGGATTATTCTATTATCTCCAGTTAATAGAATTTTCCTTAACTATAATTACTGGTTTTAAAGCCATCCTATCAGTAAGAAACAACGATGCCCAATCTGAAAAGCTAACAAAGAAATCCCCAACTGTTCCTAAAGTAAGGTCATAAGAAGAAGTTCAACTATTTTGAAACTAAGAAGTTCATTACTAAATCAATTAGTATATCTTTTTCTTTTGGATTTGATTCTGCAATAAGTAAGGTAATTGCAACAAGTGTATTGTTATCAATAACTTGGCCTTTTTCATTATACAAAATATTATAAAATTTTAGAAAGTATATAAATAGTGTGGCAGCTATTCTTTTGTTACCATCAATGAAAGTATGATTTTTAGTTATTAAATATAAAAAATTAGCTGCTTTTTCCTCTATCGTTGGATATAAATCTTTTCCATCAAAAGATTGGTATATTGTACCAATAATTGCTTTTAAACCTTTATCTCTTTCTAAAGCAAATAATTCACTGTTACTATTAAATTTTAATTGACCAACTATCTCTATACAATCTTCATAAGTAATTCTTTTATCATTTTTGGTTCCGTTAGGTTTTGATATTCTTTTATAATCATAATCATCAAGTAAATCTAAAGCATTTGAATAATTATTTATTACTTTAATTATTTCCTGAGCTTCATTTCCTTTTAATTCAGTATCTATTCTTCCTGCAATATCTATTAACTTAATTGTTTTTTCAAGATATTCTAATCGTTTTTGATTAACAGCATAACCTTTAATCATGTAATCTTTTAACACTTTAGTTGCCCATTTTCGAAAAATAACACCATTTTTAGATTTTACACGATAACCAACACTTATAATCATATCAAGATTATAGTAATCTAATTCTCTAGTTTGAGTTTTATCAGATAATGCTCCATGTTGAGTGGTATGTGCAAATTTTGCACATACCTCATTCTTATCCAATTCATTATCTTTAAAAACATTATTTATATGTCTTGCTATAACTGTTCTATCTCTATCAAACAAATTAGCCATTTGTTCTAATGAAAGCCATACTGTTTCATCTTTCATATTGACTTCTAATTTAACATTTTGATTTTCAAATAATATAATTTCATTTTTCACTATTTATCACTTCCTTTTGTTTAATTTATTGTATTATTTTAATTTATTGTATTCTTCATCACTTAGAGGTTCTAACCATTCATTTGATGTATCTTCAACTGGTACCTCTACTGCAATATGACTAAACCAAGAAGCAGGTCTTGCTCCCTGCCAATGTTTTACATTTGCAGGGATTACTACAATATCTCCTGGAGATAGTTTTTGTACTTCTTTTCCTTCTTCCTCATAGGAGACTAGTATTTTGTCAAATCTATTTTTTACTTTCTTCTAAATATTTTTCATATAATTCATCCATTGATGATACATAATTTTTATCTTGTTTTATTCTAAATTTTTCATATTCTTCATTAGCTTTATCTAAAGCCTGTTTATGAGAAATATTACCGGAATTTGATAAAATTTTCTTTTTTCGAAATTTCAATAAATCATCTGTTGCATCAATCCATTTTTGCATTGTCATTAGATTGTGTTCGTTTGCCATGTCTTCGGCATAGTCTAAAAATAAAGTTGTCAAACTTTCTAATTTTTTTTATTTCTTGTTCGTTTAAATAATTTTTAGCAATACTTATATCATACTTCATAATTTTGCCATTTGGAGAATTTTTCCAATTAGTAAGTCCAAGATGTTCTTTATTAGCCTACTCTTTCATATATAAGTTCTGCTGCAGTATGACCAGATATGGCATAATGGAGTTTATTTTGAACAATTTTAAAAAATGTATATGCTTCTTCAGAATCTTTATTATAATCAATACTTGTACTTTCAAATAAGTCGGTAATTTTTTGATAAAGTCTTCGTTCGCTTAATCTAATTTCTTTAATAGTCTCAAGTAATTCTTCATAATAGTCTTTACCAAATTTAGGACCATTTTTCATTCTTTCTATATCTATTTTAAAACCTTTAATGATGTAATCTTTTAAAACATTAGTAGCCCATATTCTAAATTGTGTTGCTTTTTTAGAATTTACTCGATAACCTACTGCAATTATAGCGTCCAAATTATAGAATTCTACATTTCTTTTAACATCACGATTACCTTCTTTTTGAACTATTTCCATTTTGGAAATAGTTGAATTTTTTTGTAATTCTTTCTCTTCATATATATTATTTAAATGTTTAGAAATTGCAAGAATATTTACATCAAATAATTCAGCTATACTTTTTTGAGTAAGCCAAATTGTTTCATCTTTTAAAATTACATCTATATTTATTTTTCCATCTTCTGTTTCATATAAAATAATATTACTTTCTTGCATTTTTAGCCTCCTTGATAACATTATTATATAGTTTGAACAATTGTTTCGCAATAAATATTTTTATTATTTAAAATAAATTATTAGACATTAAAAAAACAAACCATCATAAATAGTTTGTTATAGTTTGTTTTATAATTTTTCTAATTACCTAATTTATCGTATTCTTCATCACTTACAGGTTCTAGCCAAACATTCTCAGTTTCTTCACCTGGTACCTCTACTGCAATATGACTAAACCAAGAATCAGGTCTTGCTCCATGCCAATGTTTTACATTTGCAGGTATTACTACAATATCTCCTGAAGATAGTTTTTGTACTTCTTTTCCTTCTTCCCCATAATAACCATATCCAGCTGTACAAATTAAAACTTGTCCTCCTCCACTTTTAGATACATGAATATGCCAATTATTTCTACAACCTGGTTCAAAGGTTACATTAGCAAAACTAATGCCATTTTCAGTTTTAGCTAATTGATTTAGATAACTATTACCTGAAAAATACTTTGCATAAGCATTATTTGGATTTCCTAATCCAAAAACATTTAATTTATCAAACTCTTGCTTTTTCATTTTTATCATCACTCCCATAAATTTCTTCAATTAAAGAAAATGTACTCCAAGCTTTAGGCCAACCAGCATAAAAGGCCAGTTGCGTTACGGCTTCAACAACTTCTTCTTTGGTAAGCCCATGTTCTTTACCCATTGCAAGATGGCTTTTTAACTGAGGAAAAGCACCCATTGCAAATAAAGCGGATATAGTTATTAAACTTCTGTCTCGAGCTTTCAATTTATCTTCTCTTGACCAAACCTCCCCAAATAATACATCATCATTTAATTCCGCAAATTTTGGAGCAATATGCCCTAAATTATCGCGACCTGCTGTTTGTTTTTTCATCTATTTCTCCTCCAAACTTTTAAATTTTTCTACTTTCATACTTAAATGATATTTACTTCGTAAATCGGCTATTTGCTTCATCATTTCTGATTTGTGATGCATATCTAATGCTGCTTCGTCTTTCCATCTGTCAATTAAAAGTACTGTTTCCTCATCATCCATTGGAAAAAAGTATTCATATTTTAGATTACCAACTTCGGCTCTTACTCTATCTACAATACCACTATCTACCATTTCTGAAGCAAACTTTTTAGCATTACCATTTTCACCTTTATAATAAATATTAACAATTAAACTCATAACTAGTCTCCTCTTTCAAATTTAACCATTATACTATCACTTCCTAAATCAGTTAAATTATCAATATGTCCTATCTTAGTATAATTATAATTTGTATCAAATGACTTATAAAAAATAACTAAACAATCACTACCATAAAGCATTATATCGCCACTTTGAATATGTTCTTGACTAATTGCATTTGTAGGTAAAGACTTATCCATATAAACATATTTTTCATTCCCATTTAATTCTTTCATTGCAAATTCTTTTGGTAACCAATTTAGAAAAACTTTAGCAGTTTCATTATTTTCAATTGTAGCATTATATTGTCTATCATTTATATTTACCTTAATATTTTTCATATTATCTTCCTTATTATTAGTCTCATAATTATCATTTGGAATAGAATTAATATCCAAATCTTGTGAATTAAATTTTTCTTTATTTATAACACTTTTCTCGATTACTTTATATGTAATTATTCCAGTACTTATAAATAATATAATTAAAGACCTCCAAATTATTTTTCTATTCCATTGCAAGCCCTATCACCTACTAACCTTCCATTTTAAAATTTCTCTATTTTTATTTATTTTCCTAACCATTTAAAAAAATAATTTAAAGTTTTAAGAAAAAAGATTGGCTTATTTAAGTTTAAAACCATCTTTAAATGCTTCCCCAACTCTTTCACTTACTTTATAATATCCATGCGTATATGGATCAAATGCTATAGCTGATACTTTTGTTATATCAACATTATCACCATTCATTACCTCTTCTAATGCTGTTACATTAACTACTTTTCCAATTACTCCACATTCGCCATATTCTACAAATTCACATTCTAGACAAATAGGAAATTCATTAATTATTGGAGCATCCACTTTTTCTGATTTAACTATAGATAATCCACTTTTAGCAAACTTATCAGGAGTATTATTACCTGATACTATTCCAAAATAATCAGCTTCTTTTATATGATTACTATCAGCAATACTTACTGTAAAGGCTTTTCGCTTTTTAATATTTTTAACTGTTTTATGAGTTTCTGTTAAATTTAAAATAATTTGGTCCCTTTCTAACATAGTTCCCCATGCTGCATTCATAACATTAACCGTTCCATCTTCATTATAAGTTGCAATCATCAATACAGGCATTGGAAATATTCCTTCAGTTACTTTAATTTCTTTTCGCATTTTTTCATCCTCCTTATAAACTCTAATCTCTTTCAGCAAATGCTTTTAAAATACTACCATCTTCTGCTTTAATATAATATTCATAATCTAGATAATTATAATCAAAATTTACTTCATAGACTACTTCATTGTATTTCTTTTCTAATTCTACTTCTAAATCATAAACCATATTTCTATCTACTTTAATATCCCTTAAAGCAATATCTATTGCCTCATCCCTAGTAATATAGTTATTATTATATGGAACATAATCAGTTTTAAAATCAAGATATTCATTTTTTATAAATAATAAAGTACAACTAATTAATAATATAACAATGATACCAATTAGTATAAAAATAATTAAATTACTTTTTTTATTATCTTTCTTCATATAACAAATACATTATTCCTTTCACTACTAATTTTGCATTAATATTTGTTGTCCTTTTATTAAGTCATAATTAATTAAATTTGAAGAATCTAAATCTTCTTTATACATATCAATTCCTGTAATTTGACTATTTTCATAAGTAGTATAATAATATATCCCCTTATCCATATTAGAACAAGAACTATAAATTGTTATTTCATATTTAGAATCTCCCATATGAACACAACCTCTTTGTTGTTCAACTGATGTTAGGATATGAAAAAACTGACTAATACTTTCTGATTCAGATTCACCAGATAAAGAATTAAGTTTAGTAAAAGTTGCCTTCACAAATCTTGAGGCAGACGATAAATCACCTGGTAATCCTAAAGCCCCCATACCTCGACTATATATATCAAAATTTAATTTTTTCGAAAAATTATTAACAGGTTGTTCAATTGATAAATTTTGATAATTGTTTAAATTAAACATATGAATATCAAAAGTTGGATTATTAGTTAAAACTCCAACTGGATTGTCATATATTTTTAATCCATCAAGAACACATTCAACAGTAATAGCTTTTTCTTTATCAGCTATAATCCAATGTAAGGGTGATAAAGGTAATTCTCTACTGAAATCAATTTTTACTATATTGATTTTTTCTAATAATTTTTTAACATCGGCAATATTACTACACTGAGATAAAATCCATGGAATAAATTCAAAAGGGGCGATATTATCTTTACCTTCTACCTCTTCCTTATAACAAGCATTATTAGGAAAATTCAAACCAGCCATTCCAAGACCTTTTTCATTAATAGCATCATAATAAAGAGGATAATCAGAAGAAACATAAGCCATGCCAATAATAGCATAATGTTTATCAATCGCATTTACTTTTCGAAATTTAAATGGATAATTTCTAGGAGTTATTGTAACTGTTTCTTTATAAGAATATTCTAAATCTAAATTTCTTCCAAAATAATGATTTTTTGTACTATAAGTTATTGCTGTACACATAAATTATTACCTTCCTTTCTAATCTATCAACCAAAAAAAGTATAACAAAAATGCCTATAATTGTAAATATTTATAAACTTACATATTTATAAACTTACTTTAATTTATAATTTTACTTAAAAAAGATTAGTAATAAATAGTTTAACTAACCTTTTTATCTTTAAGTAAGTTGCATAGCATCTTCAAGTAAACAAACTTCTTTTTTCTTTAAACTTTTTTTTACGTCTATTACTCTTTGATTAGAAGAACCTCGGTATTTTAAACGAAAATCATGTAAATCATCTTCATATCTTCCATCAACTATAACATCAACATAATTTAAAATATCTTTATTAACAATATTTTCATATAAGAAACCTGTCCAAACCCAAATATCTTTTTTCGGATATTTTTCTTTAAATTTCTTTGAAAGTTGAATTACTCCATCAATATTTTTAGGATGAAGGGGCTCGCCACCAAGAATTGATAAACCTTGAATATAATCTTTACCTGAAAGTTCTAATATTCGTTCAATTACTTCATCTGTAAATTCTTTTCCTTTCGTAAAGTCCCAAGTTTCTTGATTGAAACAATTTTTGCAATGAAATTCGCAACCTTGTACAAATATTGAAACTCGAACTCCTGGTCCATCAGCAATATCCATTTTTCTAATTAAATTATAACGCATAACTAATCCTATTCATCAACTTTATTATCAACATGTAAAACTCTTTCTTTAATTTCTTGAGTTCTACCTTTATTCCAAAAGTTAGTACCAATATAACCACATGTACGTCTTGCAACATTTAAAGTATCATGGTCTCTATTACCACAATTTGGACAATACCATTCTAAATCATCATCAAGTAAAATCTCGCCATCATATCCACAAGCTTGACAGTAATCACTTTTAGTATTAAGTTCAGCATACATAATATTGTCATAGATAAAATTAATAATTTCAAGAACTGCTGGAATATTATTTTGTAAATTTGGGGTTTCAACATAAGAAATTGCTCCGCCTGGAGATAGTTTTTGAAATTCACTTTCAAGTTTTAGTTTAGAAAACGCATCAATTTCTTCAAATACAGGTACATGGTATGAATTAGTAATATAATCTCTATCAGTTATTCCTTTAATAACTCCAAATCTTTCTTTTAAATTTTTAGCAAATTTATAAGTTGTTGATTCAATTGGAGTTCCATAAACAGAATAGTCAATATCCTCTTCTTCTTTCCATTTTTGACAAGCTGCATTTAATTTTTCCATAATGCAAATTGCAAAATCATGACCAACACCACCATCAGTATGAGAATGTCCAGTCATATATTTTACACATTCATAAAGGCCAGCATAACCAAGAGAAATTGTTGAATAACCATGATGTAAAAGTTCATGAATTGATTCACCTTTTTCAAGTCTCGCTAAAGCTCCATGTTGCCATAAAATAGGTGCAATATCACTAGTTACATGAGAAAGTCTTTCATGACGAATTTTAAGAGCACGATGGCAAAGTTCTAATCTTTCATCAAGAATTTCAAAAAACTTATCTTTATCTTTTTCGGAAGTTAAAGCAACATCTGGTAAATTAATAGTTACCACTCCTTGATTAAAGCGACCATAATATTTACCTTTTCCTTCAACATAATTTTTAGCTTTAGCAATATTTCCAAGGGAAATTGCTCTATCTGGAGTTAAAAAACTTCGGCATCCCATACATGGATAACATTCCCCAACTCCATATTCATTTATTTTTAATTCTTTCATTACTTTTTCAGAAATATAATCAGGCACCATTCTCTTAGCCGTACACTTAGCTGCAAGTTCAGTTAAATAATAATATTTACCTGTTTTTTTAATATTATCTTCTTCAAGAACATATAGAAGTTTTGGAAAAGCTGGAGTTATATAAACTCCTTTTTCATTTTTCATTCCTTTAATTCTTTGATTTAAAACTTCTTCAATAATCATAGCAAGTTCTTCTTTATATTCTTCAGTTTCTCCTAAGTACATATTAACACTTAAAAATGGAGCTTGACCATTAGTTGTTGTCATAGAATTAATTTGATATTGAAAAGTTTGAACTCCATCGATAATTTCTTTCTTTAAATCATCTTTAGCATACTTTTCACATTCTTCTTTTTTAAATTTTCTCTTTTTATATTTATCTAAATAAAAATTATAACTATCTCTAACAAATGGAGCTAAATGAGTTAAAGAAACTGTACAACCTCCATATTGACTAGAAGAAACAGCCGTTATTAACTGAGTTGCAATTGTCATAGCAGTTAAGAAGCGATGAGGTTTTTCAATCATTACCCCATTTATATTAGTTCCATTTTGAAGCATATCTTCAAGGTTAATTAAATCACAGTTATGAAGAGCATTTTGAGCAAAATAATCGGCATCATGGAAATGAATAATACCAGAATCATGTGCTCTAACAATATCTTCCGGAAGCAAAAATCTTCTTGTAATATCTGTACTTGTAATTCCAGCTAAATAATCTCTTTGAACCGTAACAACTTTAGCATTTTTATTAGAATTTTCTGTATTCCAATACTCAGATTCACCATTTATTAATTCTTTAATTGTTCTATCAGTTGTATTAGCTTTTCTTACTAATTCTCTTGTATAACGATAAGTAATATACTTTTTAGCAAGTTCATATTTACCAAGAGCCATTATTCTTTTTTCAATAATATCTTGAACATCTTCAACTAAAATTCTTCTTTTATTTAATTTTTCTATATATTTAATAATATTTTTAATTTGAATATCAGATACTCTTTCATTTTCTTCTACTTCAGCATTAGCTTTATTAATAGCATTTTCAATCTTTTCTGGTTCAAAATCAACGAATGTACCATCTCGTTTAATTATTTTCATATCTTTTTACTCCTCCTACGATATCCAAATTATAACAAAGAATTTTTGACTATTTATGTTGCAATTGCAACATTTATTAAAATATTACATTTATTTTTTTTTGACCTTTTTTAAAGCCTTATTTTTCAAAGAAAAGTAATTTTTAGATTAAAAAAAACTTGACAGTAAAATATAAGTCAAGTAATTTTTAATCTTGTTTTTATTAACAAAATAATAAAAGATTTTATAGTTTAAAGTATATATCAAAATTTTTCTTTAATTATATTTTTGCTTGAATAATAGGTTATTAAAAGATATCCTCCATAAATAATAACAATAAATATGGCAGCTCCTATAATTGATGGTAATAACTCATTTGTTCCAAATACTTCTAGTATTTTAACTGCAAACATTATTCCAAAGATGGAATGAATTAAAGCAAGAATTAAAGGAAGAATAAAGAAGATGGCAATTTGTCTAAATAAGGCTTTATTAATTATTTTTTCTGAAGCTCCAATTTTTCTTAACATTTTAAATCTTTCTTTGTTATCACTACTTTCAGATAATTCTTTTAAAGCTAAAATCGCTGAACTACTGATTAAAAAGATAATTCCTAAATAAAGACCAATAAAGGTTACCATAGCAGTTAAACCAACTGTTGTTTCTTTAATAGCAAGTTTAGTTGAACCACTAGGTAATAAATAGCTATTTGCTTTTTCATCTTTAACTAATTTATTAATATTATTTTCTATTATTGTTATTTCATCTTTGTCAGTTGTCTTATAATTTCCAATTAAATGATTTTCTATTAAATAATCTTCATCTATAATATTATCAGAGACAATAATAATTCCAGAATTAATATGATTACTAGATATTTCTAAAAAGCCATCTTGGCAAGAACTATATTTTGGTTTTAAGGTATGACCAAATAAATTAATTACCTCGTCATTTTGTAAAGCTAAATCTCTAATTTTAACCATTGACTTGAAATCAGCAATAATCAAATATTCATCTTCATTTAAAGAATATTCTTGATTTCCATAAAGTCTTGCTACTTTATTATAATCACTTATTTTCATTATAGGTTCTTTTGTATCATAAGCTAAAAATGGAAACTCCGTTCTAATGCTATCAAGTTTTGACCCTAAAGTATGGTTCATCGTCAAATCAGGTGTTGCATAAGTATTAACTTCTATATATTCTTTAAAATAAGACGTGATATCAAAGTTAAATAGTTCAAACATTTCTTTGGCTGAAAATTTAGAATTTTTTATTTGCAAATCATTATATCCATAATTTTTAAAATTTTCATAATATTTATCCATATTTAAAATTTCAGTAAACATAGCATCAACTGGAACTAGTTTTTTAATATTAGCATTCATAGAATTTTTCATAGTAAGGCAAGCTGATAATAAACATATAGTTACAAATAGCATTAAACAAATAATTGTTGCTCCAAAGACAGTTGTATTAATTTTACTTGAAAATTCTCTTAACGTAAAACTATTTAAACCTTTATAGTAATATTTTTTTAGACTTTGAACAATTCTTAATATTAGTCCTGATAAAGACCAAAAGATTAAAAATGTAGCTACTACCCCCATGATAATTGGTTTTAAGATATCAACAGTTTCTTGTAAAGTTAAAAATTCAGCCGTTACCATGTGATATGCTTTTCCAAGAACAACAGAAGCTATTATAAATATAATAATACAAAGATATGGATTTTTTAATTTTACTTTTTCAGCTTTCTTAGCCCCGTTTAATAAATCAATTAACTTACATTTACTAACACTATAAGTATTAAATATCATAACAAGTAAATACATAATACTAAAATAAATAATGGTTTTAAGACAAGCAGATGATGAAAAGACAAAGGCAAATTTTGTAAGATTGGCTTCAAACATATTAGCAACAACTAAACTCATAACTTGAGATATAAGTACCCCAACCAAAAGCCCTACAATTAAAGATAAAATACCAATAAAAAGAGTTTCAAAAAATAATATTAATGAGATTTTTCTTTTACTCATACCAAGAGTTAAATAAATTCCAAATTCTTTATTTCGCCTTTTCATTAAAAAACGAGAAGCATAAATAATTAAAAATCCTAATACAAAGGAAACAAAAACACTAACGCTAGAAAGAATGGTCATCATAAGAGTAATCAATTCTTTAGTTGATGATGAAACATTCATCATAACAGTTTGACTATCAAGAGCATTAAAAACATAAAAAATTGCTACACCAAGAATAAGGGTAAAAAAGTAGATGGCATAGTCTTTCATACTTTTCTTGATGTTTTTGAATGATAACTTACAAAGCATCGTTTAAATCTCCACCAAGCAAGGTTACAACATCAATAATCTTATCAAAAAATTCTTTACGAGAACACTCACCTTTATGAATCTCTTTAAAAATTTTACCATCTTTGATAAAAATTACCCGTTTAGCATAACTAGCTGTGAATGCGTCATGAGTAACCATGAGAATAGTTGCACCAAGTTTTTCTAAATATTCTAATTTTTCTAATAACATTTTGGCTGATTTAGAATCAAGAGCCCCGGTTGGTTCATCAGCTAGAATTAATTTGGGATTAGTAACAATTGCTCTTGCACTAGCTACTCTTTGTTTTTCTCCACCTGACATTTGATAAGGATATTTAGTTAAAACTCCTTTAATATCAAGTTCTTCGGTAACTTTTTTTATCCTAGTTTCTATTTCTTTAACACTTACATTTTGAATAGATAAAGCAAGAGCAATATTTTCATAAGCAGTTAAAGTATCGAGTAAATTAAAATCTTGAAAGATAAAACCTAATTCTTCTCTTCGAAATTTATTAAGTTCATTACCTTTTAATTTAGTAATATCAACATCTTCTAAAAAAATATGGCCACTTGTTACTTTATCAATAGTTGATATACAGTTTAAAAGCGTTGTTTTACCAGAACCTGATGCTCCCATTAAGCATAAAAATTCACCTTTTTCTACTTCAAATGATAAATTATCAATCGCTTTTGTTAAAGATGAACGACTACCATAGTATTTTTCAATTTTTTGAACTTTTAATATATTTTCCATATTTTTTCTCCTTTCAGTAAACATAATAATTAAAAAAAACTATTTTGTCGCATCTTTAATATTACAAAACCTTACAATTTTGTAATATTATTTTAAAACTTCATAATATTTATCTTTCGCAAATGTTATAAAGACTTTAGTATATTCATTTTCTTTTGAAGCTATATCTATTTTATGTCCTAATTTATCACACATATTTTTAGCAATAAATAATCCCATTCCTGTTGAGTTGTTTCCAAGTCTTCCATTTTCACCAGTAAATGATTTATCAAAAACTTGTTTTAAATCTGATTTTTTTATACCAATTCCATTATCTTCAATAATTAAAGTTATTTTATCTTTTTCATTTAAAACTGATAGTTTTATATAAGAATGTTCGATTCTCCTTTTATATTTAATACTATTATTAATTATTTGCCCTAAAATAAATTCTAACCATTTAGAATCTGTTAAAACTTTAACATCAACATTTTCAACAATATAATCTATCTTATTTTCAAGTATTTCATCCATATTTTTAAGACCAACATTTTTAATAATTTTTGCCAATTCTACTTCTTTTATTAAATAATCTTTTTCAGCATTTTCACATCTAGCATAATAAAGAACTTGGTCGACATAATCTTCTAATCTTTTTAATATTCGTCTTGTTTTTTTATCAAATTGTTCTTGGGTATTATTACTCATCAAAGCTAAAGTTGAAAGTGGAATTTTTACTTCATGAATCCACATTTCAATATATTCTTTAAAATTTTGTAGCATTTCTTCTTTTTCAGTTACATTTTCATTCATTGATTTATTAATTTCATATAAGGCTTGATAAAGTAGTTCGCCTTCATAAAATTCTGGTTTTATTAAGGTTTCTAAAACTAAATAAGCTTTATCTAAACCTTCAATATTAGAAAGTAAATCTGTATAAAATTTTCTTTTTCTAAAATATGGGATTAATAAAATCGAAAAAAAACACATGATATATATAAATGATGAAGATATTATTACTGATTTATCAATTTTAAAAGCCAAAAATATAAGTAAGTTAATTATATAACTAATAATAAATATAAAAATTTTTGATAAATTATCTTTTAAATATTTACTAAATTTCATAATAAAATATACCCCATTTTCTTTCTAGTATCTATTGCCTTTTCAAAGCCAATCGCTTTTAGTTTATTTCGAAGTCTATTTATATTAACCGTTAATGCATTATCATTAATATAGTCAGCAGTATCCCAAATAGCTGTCATAAGTTCATCCCGAGTTACAATTTTATTTTGATGATTTAATAAATAAGCAAAAATAATGATTTCATTTTTAGTTAGAGTTATTTCTATATTATCTTTTTTTATAGTTCCTTTGGTAATATCAAATTTTAAGTTTTTATAAGTTAATACATTTTTAGTATCGTAATTAGTCATGGTTCTTTTTAATACAGCTCCTATTCGTAAAAGGAGAATAGTTGGATTATAAGGCTTAGTTATATAATCATCAGCTCCATAAGAAATCGACAATGCTTCAGAGGTTTCTGAATTAATACTAGTTACCATAATAACTGGAATATTGGAATTTTTTCTTAAACTTTGCAGAAGAACTTTTCCATTTATAAAAGGTATATTTATATCAAGTAAAATTAAATCAGGAGATACTTTTAATATTTCATTTAAAGCATTTGAAAAATCTTTTAAAACAATTGGTTCATAATTATTATTTTCTAACAATTTTGATAATTCATTACAAATTGACTCTTCATCTTCAACTATCATAATTTTACTCATATGTTTCACCACATTTCTTATATATTATACCACTTGGAAGATATATCTAATCTTACAAATTTGTAATAATTAAAGAAACTACCAGGGTTTCTGATAGTTTAATTTTTATTATCATTTAAAATTTTTAAAACTTCGCTTTTGGATAAATTACATATTTCAGAAATAGTTTCTAGTTCAAGGTTTTGTTTTTGCAAATTTAAAACTACAGTTTTTAACGTTTCCGATTTTCCTTGTTTAAGCCCTTCAAGTTTTCCTTCTTTAATTCCTTGAAGTTTTCCTTCTTCAATTCCTTGAAGCTTTCCCTCTTCAATTCCCTCAAGTTTTCCTTGTTCTATTCCGATTGCAAGTGATTTTTTCTTCT